>CAYJVS010000104.1:0-4055 GCA_964373635.1 uncultured Gammaproteobacteria bacterium | reverse complement strand
GGGCTGATCGCCGCGTTGATTGCGTTAGCGTACCTGACGTACCACCACGGCGCGATGGGCGTGGTGGGCATCGCCGTGATATTGCCGCTGTACGTGGCGCGCGCGCGCGTGGGGTGGTTGCCGACCACCTTTTTAGAGCTGGCATTCCTCGCGTGTCTCGGCAGTTGGATTGCCGCCACGATGGTACACCGTGAATGGCGGCTGGGGTCAGACCCGTTGCGCGGTCCCATCGTGGCGCTGATTGCCGCTGGAACCGTCACACTCGTGTGGTCGCCGGATCTCCCTGCCGCGGCGGGACTGTGGAAAGCGTACCTGGTGGAGCCGATCCTGCTGTACTGGTTTGCCCGCCAAACACTCGGCACCGATCGGCAACGTCAGGCGGTAGTTATTGCCCTGGGCGTCAGCGCGGTGCTGGTCAGCCTGCTGGTGCTGGCGCAATGGGTCACGGGCGTCGGCATTGCCGAACCGGGCTGGGTGCGGTTTGACCGCCGGCGGGTAACCGGATTTTTCACCTCGCCCAACGCCGTTGGTTTGTACCTGGGTCCGATCGTCGCGCTCCTGGCCGGTTGGGCCGCGGCGGCCGGACGAACGGTCCGCGAGCGCCTGGCAACGGCCGCGGTGATCGTCGTTGGCCTGGCCGCGATTGCCGCGACGCGCTCGGCGGGAACGTGGCTTGGCCTCGCCGTCGCGGCCGTGGCGTTCAGCCGGCAGCGGCCGCGAGCTCGGCGCATCCTGCTGATGGGCGGCGTGGTATTGGCAATCTTGCTCGCCCTACCCGTCAGTCGCGGGTGGCTTGCCGCCCAACGGCACGACCCGGGCTGGGTGAACCGCGTGACCCTCTGGCGCGGGACAATCCACTACCTCACCGCCTCCCCGCAAGTCTTCCTCCAGGGGGCGGGCATTGCCGGGTTTTCGCGGGTACACGAACAGTTCCGCGATCCGCGCCAAAGCGAGCCGCTGATTTACCCCCATAACCTGGTGTTGAACTTCTGGGTCGAGTACGGCCTGCTGGGGTTGGTGGCGGTGGGGTGGTTAGTCTGGCGCGTGGTGCGGTTGAGCCGCGGCCTCCCCTGGGCGAACGACGGCATCCGGAACGGCGCAATGCTGGCGTTGACTACCATGCTCGGCCACGGCATCGTTGACGTGCCCTACTTCAAAAACGACCTGGCGATGCTGACGTGGTTGCTGCTTGCTCTCGCCCTGCCTAAACGCGAGCGACCCCCGCGGGGGTCGCTCGCGCACTGAACCAAGGTGACGTGCGGGTAACTACTGGCCGGTGGCTGTTGCCAGTTGTGTAACGACAAACGACGCGATCGAGTACGCGGCGAAAATGATCGCCAAGCCGACGATGCCGGCGATGATGATCTTTTTGGCCTCACCGACTTGCTCTTCATTGCCAGCGGCGGTCATCCACTTAAATCCGCCGTACAGCACGATGATGATGGCAATGATGCCCAGGAATCCCAGGATAATGTTGATAATCAACATGATCGTCGTGCGCAAATCCTGCGTGCCCCACCCGACGATCGTGGCGAAGTTCAGACTGCCTTGGACCGTATTCGCGAGCCTACTCCCCTGCGCCAACGCCGGCAGCGCGGTAACCAAGCCCAGCGCGGTCGTTAATCCCAATGGTATTTTTTTCATGATATCACCCCCTCTCCAGCGTGCACTATGCCACACGGTCGGCACCATCATTCATCCACACGCGAGCGGATGCCGACCCTCTTCTTTCAGTATAGCGCAAAAATGTCTTAATGTACAAACAGCTGTCAACATGGTATAATGAGAGTTGAAAACGCGTTTCGGACGCCAAAAATTGACGCTTCCGCCCCGATGCCCATCGGGGCGCAACCAACCTTCCCGCGCCATGTCAACTTCTTCCGCACCGCGCCGTTGGCCCCGCCGTTCGCGGGGCGTGGCCCTCGCCATCTGCCTGGCTATCACCACCGCCACGGCCGGACCGGCATCGGCGGCGGCGTTCAACCCCAACCGCCTGCTCAGCGACCAGGAATTGCGCGACGCCGGCAATGTTTCGGTCACCGCGATCCAGCGGTTTCTGGAGCGGAACAACAGCGTGCTTGGCACCTACCGCGAAACCGTTAACGGCGATTCCTTGAGCGCCGCGGAGCTCATCCACCGCGTGGCCGAACAGACCAAGGTTTCGGTAAAATTTCTGCTGGCGATGGTTGAACGCGAACAAGGCCTGCTGCGCAAGAGTGTGGCCGCCGCCAAGCAGTCCGACCTGGATTGGGCCACGGGCTACTCGTGCTTTGGCGGCCGCTGCAACGACAAATACCGCGGTTTTTTCAACCAAATCGAATCCACCGCGATTACCCAAAACATTTACTTCGACCGCGCCGGCAGTTTCACCTTCCAAGCGGGCAAGCCGACCAAAACCAAAGACGGGTTTGTCGTCACGCCGGAAAACCAAGCCACCGCCAACCTCTACATCTACACGCCCTACGTCGGCCATTCGCCGGAACTGGGGGTGACCAACAACATCGGCGGCAACCGGCTGTTTTTTTCGCTTTGGCAGCGCTACTTCACGGCGGCAAAATACCCCGATGGATTCATTCTCACCGACGGGGACGCTTTTTGGAAAATTGAAAACGGCCGCAAGCGGAAGTTTAAAACCCGCGAGGTATTTTTGGCCGACGGGCGGCTGGCGGACGCCATCACCGTGGATGCCAAAACGCTGGCTGCCTACCCCGACGGGCCGGACATCGCGTTTGCCAACCATACCATTGTCCGCTCGGCCGCGTCCGGCCAGACGCTCTTGCTGCACGACGGCAAGCAGCGGCCGGTGCTGGACGAAGCGGCCCTCGCCAAGTTGAGTGACTTCCGGTTAACACTCACCAGCTTCAGCGAAGTGCCGACCGTGCCCGTGGAGCTCTTGGAGCCGTACCCGGTGGGCACGCCGATTACCGCCAGCCTGGCGTATCCGCAAGGCAAACTTTTCCAGGATGAAACCGGCGCGCCGTGGTGGGTCCAAGACGGCATCCGCCACCCGGTTCACCCCAACGTGGCCCAGGTCAACTACCCCGCCCGCCCGCCCGAGGCAACAACGATCGCAACCCTGAACGGCTTTCTGCTCGGCAGCCCGATTGCCGCGCGGGACGGCAGTGTGGTCAAAAACAGCGCGGACGAACCCTACGTCATCACCAATGGCGAACGGCGCAAGATCACCAGCGCGGAGTTGGCCATCCGCCTCTTTGGCGCCGCGCGGCTCCAAGCGGCCGTGACCCTGCCCGACGACGTGTTGAGCCTGCATACCGCCGGCATCCCGTTAGATTACTTGGATGATACCATTCCCGATCCCCCGCCGACCCCCACCCCGGCTCCGCCCACCTACGCCGCCGGCGACGTCACCGTCACCCCAAGCGGCTTAGCCGGTCTGACCGGCCAAACGCTGCCAATCCAGGTGAGCGTGAAAAATACCGGCAGCGCGACATGGCAGCCCACCGACGTTACCCTGCAGCTCAACGCTGGACCAACCATGAATTTTTCCGAAGCCACCATCGCGCCCGGCCAAGCCGCAACATTCAGCGGGAACCTCACACTGCCGACTACCCCGGGCCTGCAGCCCCAAAAGTTCACCGTGACTGGCCCGGGCGGCGCGGTGCTGCAGCGCTTCGCGCAGTTCGCGTTGGTTCAGCCCGGCATCGCGGCTGAAGTCATGAGCCATACCCTGCCGGTGGCCGTCAAGACCGCCTGGCGGCCCATCGCCGTGACCGTCAAACTCAAAAATATCAGCACCGACCTGACATGGAAATCGGCCAAAGCCGCGCTGGTGCTGACGGACGCGGACGGCAAACCCAGCCCGTTTTACGATGCGGCCGACTGGGTCCGCCGCGACGTGCCCGCGGTGCCGACCAACCGCAAAACCGTGGCCCCGGGACAAACGGGAGAATTTCATTTCACCCTCAAACCCCGCGGGGTCAAACCCGGCACCTACGACCTGCGATTCCGGCTGGAGCTGCGCGACCAGGGCAAGACCATCCCGATTGACGGCCAGGAGGTCTGGACGCGCAAAATTCGGGTGGACAAATAAGTGG
>CAYJVS010000103.1:0-4072 GCA_964373635.1 uncultured Gammaproteobacteria bacterium | reverse complement strand
TGGCGCACGGCGGCGATGACCTCGCGTTCCGCGTCCGGGAGACTCCGGTTCTGGAATTCCCAGGTGGCCACTTGCCGGTCACCCGCGGCGGCAAACGGCCGGCTCAGCTCAAGCGCCGACCAGTGCCGCAGGCTGGTGAGGCGGACCAGGATGGTTGCGCCTTCCTGGGCGAGCATCACCGCGACCTCGGCGGCCGGCAGGGCGGCAAGCAGCGCGCCGGTCAATCCCGGGAGTTCATCCAGTGTCGCTTCCGTTTCCAGGAAATCGGTTTCCAACACCGTGGCCCAGACCAGCGCGCCGTCCAGTTCGCTTTTGAGGCGGGTGAGCGTTTTGCCCCAGAGTTTGAGGGTGGGAATGGAGTGGCTCTGGTAGAGCGCGCGGGTGATGCCCGCGCGGTCGGCGCCGGCGGCAATCAGGTCGCTGGCGAGCCGCAAGGTTTTTGCCGTGACCTGGCCGGAGCGAAAACCTCCCGTTCCCGCGATCAGTCCAAACAGCAGGGTGGTCGCCAGCATTTTGTCCCAGGGCGAACTCCCCGCCGGCGGCGCGGCCAGCGCGGGCAGGAGATCGGCCACGACCTCGGCGGCGGCGGCGGCGGTGAGGTCAACGGCGTTGATCTGGCCGAAATGCTCGTTGTCCGCCCGATGGTCCAGGTTGATAATCGGGGTGCGCTGAAAAAATTCGCGGTGCTGGCGATAGAGGCGGCCGAGGGACGCCAGGTCCGGGCAGCCGACGCACACGATCAGGTCGTAGCGGAACTCGCCGGTTGCCGCGGTGACATCGGCCGGTCGCAGCCCACCGCCGCGCGGGGTCAGGTAGATGCGGAGGTTATCGCCTTCCCGGTCGTAGCTGAACTGTTCCAGCTCATTGTCCTGGAGATTGACGGTAATGATGAACTGCTGCAATTGTTCCAGTTCGGACGCCACGGGGAGATCGGGCAAGAAGTCGTACCCGAGCGGTTGGTAGGCGTCAGCGGCCGCGTCCACCACCTTGCCCAGCCGTTGCAACGCCAGGTACAGCGCGAACGCCGCGGCCGTCGCGTCCAGCGACTCGCGGCGAAACGCGATCAAGGGCCGCTGGCCGCGGTGGATCGCCGCCGCCACTTGTTCGGCAACCGTCAGGGCCATGAGGAGTGTCCGGGTGGCATTGATGGTCAGCCCTCCACCGACCGAAAGTAAGTTGACTATCGTAGCGGCCCAGCGAACGCGTGTCAACCCCCTCGTTTCCGTTGGCCTCCGCGATGCCCGCCGCGCTTGTCGTCCGCGCGCCTTTCGTGTGATAATGGACATGATTTGCTCTTATACCCCGCGGCCGCGGGGGAGCGAGTTTATTTTTATGCCGTCCAAGCGGGTGAAGACCCATTCCCAGGATTTTCTCCGCCCGAGGCGGATCAGCCTTGGGCTGACCTCAACCTACCAGCCAGCGCGGGTTGAGGATGGCGTTGCGGCGCGGTGGGAACAGTCAGGGTACTTTAATCCCGATCGCCTGCCGCGCCGGGGTCAGCCACCGCGGCCGCGGGGCAAGCCGTTTTCCATGGCATTGCCGCCGCCGAATGCGACCGGGGTGCTGCACCTGGGCCACGCGGTGATGCTGGCGATCCAAGACATCATGGCGCGGTTTTGGCGGATGCGCGGGCGGCGGGTGCTGTGGCTTCCCGGCACGGATCACGCGGCGATTGCCACGCAAGCGGTGGTGGAGAAGCTGGTGGCCAAGGAGGGGAAAACCCGCCAACAGCTTGGCCGCGAGGCTTTTCTCGCCCGTGTTCAGCAATTTGTTGCCGCTTCGCAGGGCACTATCCACACGCAGATGCGCCGGATGGGCGCGTCGTGCGACTGGTCGCGCGAACGTTATACGCTGGACCCTGAAATGTCAGCGGCCGTGTCCGAGGCGTTCGTGCGGCTGTACCGCGACGGCTTGATTTACCGCGGCTACCGGATCGTCAACTGGTGCCCCCGTTGCCATTCCACGCTTTCCGACGACGAGGTGGAGTACCGTGAGCAGCCGGCGAAGCTGTACTACCTCCGCTATGGGCCGGTGGTCATCGGGACGGCGCGGCCGGAAACGAAATTTTTGGACAAAACCATCGTGGTGCACCCGGACGACGAGCGCTACCGGCACCTCGTCGGAAAGGTGATGGAGGTGGAATGGATTGCGGGCACGGTACGCGCTAATGTCATCGCCGACCCGGTGGTGGACAAGGATTTCGGCAGCGGGGCCATGACGATCACGCCCGGGCACAGTTTTGAAGATTTTGACCTGGCGCAAAAACACCACCTGCCGATTGTCCAAATCATTGATGAGGACGGCAACTTCACGCCGGCGGCCGGCAGTTTCGCCGGCAAAAACGCGCGGGCCTCGCGCGATGCGATCGTGGCCCAGCTTCAGGCCAAGGGGTTAGTGGAACGCGTGGATGAAAACTACGCGCACAACTTGCCGGTGTGCTACCGCTGCGGTACGCCGGTGGAGCCGTTGCCGTCCCGGCAGTGGTTTGTCAATGTCAGTGCTCAGCGCACAGTGCACAGTACACCGCTTGGGTATCCGAAAAAGACGGCGTCGTTGAAGGAGTTGGCGGCGTGGGTGGTGGAGTCGGGTCAGATTGAAATTATTCCGGGGCGTTTTCAAAAGACGTACTTTCACTGGATGGATAATTTGCGCGACTGGTGCATCTCACGGCAGATTTGGTTTGGGCACCGGATACCCGTTTACTACTGTCAACGGGAAATTCCAAATCCCAAATCCCAAATCCCAAATAAATCTCTAATTCAAAATTCAAAATTCAAAATTGATTCAAAATTCAAAATTCAAAATTCAAAATCGGACCATGGATGCCCCCCAACCGTGAGCGTTGAAAAGCCAGCGCAATGTCCACATTGCGGTACTTCAAGAATTGAACAAGACCCCGATACCCTGGACACCTGGTTTTCCTCGGCCTTGTGGACGTTTTCAACGTTAGGTTGGCCCCATAAGACCAAAGATCTCGCGATGTACCACCCGACGTCGCTGATGGAAACTGGTTACGACATTTTGTTTTTTTGGGTGGCGCGGATGATCATCATGAGCACGTACCTGATGGGCGAGATACCGTTTCGCACGGTTTACCTGCACGGCATGGTGCGCGATCGCGACGGTCACAAGATGTCCAAGTCACGGCCCGAGACCGCGATTGATCCGTTGGACATGATAAAGAAATACGGCGCCGACGCGCTGCGGTTGAGTCTGGTGCTTGGCGCCACGCCGGGCAACGACACGCGGCTGTGGGAAGACAAAATTGCCGCCTACCGCAACTTCGTCAACAAACTCTGGAACATCGCGCGGTTTATTTCGCTTACGGTCGGGGAGTTGAAGCCCGTGAAAGTCGCGCCGCGGCCGAAAACCTTGGCCGACCGGTGGATCCTGGCCGAGCTGAACGCGCTGATCCGGCGCGCCACCGACGGGCTGGAACGCTACGAGTTTTCCGCCGTAGGCGAGGCGATCCACGAGTTCACCTGGAGCAAGCTGGCGGACTGGTACCTGGAAATCGTCAAGGTGGAGGGTGGTAAAGAAAAAATTCTCTCCTATATATTGCAGCAGGTGTTGATACTGTGGCATCCGTTCACGCCGTTTGTCACCGAACATTTGTGGTCGCGGTTTGGGGCCAGGGAGCTATTGATGATCCAGCCGTGGCCCCGAGCGGGCCGTTCCGTCGTGCCGCAAGAGTTTGCGGTGGTGCAGCACGTGGTGACGGCGATTCGGAACCTGCGGGCGACGGCAAACATCGCGCCCGCCCAGCGCGTGGCGGTGCAGATCGCGGCAGGAAAACACGTCAAACTTTTCAAAGCGCAAGCCGCCGTGATAGCGGCGCTTGCCCGCTGCCGCGAGCTGACCGTTGCAGCTCAACGGTCTCAACCTTCAGAGGCAGCTTCTGCCGTTGTTTCCGGCGCGACCATCTATGTCTTGCTCGCCGGTTTACTCGATGCCGCCAAAGAGCGGGAGCGCATCACCCGCGCGTTGCAGGCGGCAACCGCCTACCTCAAACAGCTGGAGAAAAAATTGGCCGACAAAAATTTTGTTGAACGCGCGCCAAAATCCGTCGTTG
>CAYJVS010000102.1:0-4119 GCA_964373635.1 uncultured Gammaproteobacteria bacterium | reverse complement strand
TCCGGCATCACCAAACTCGGCAAGATCAAATACCGCGGCATCGAACGCTACGCCGAAAACCTGCGCAAGATGTTTGTTGCCATGGCCGAAGACGTGAGGGTGGTGCTGATCAAGATGGCCGACCGGCTGCACAATCTCCAAACCATCCAGGCCTTGCCGGAACTCAAACAGCAACGGATTGCCCTGGAGGTGTTGGAAATCTACGCCCCGATCGCCAATCGCCTCGGCATGGGGCGCCTGCGGGGAATGTTGGAAGATCTCGCCTTCCCCATCGTCTACCCCGAGGACTGGGCCTGGTTTCAAACCCACATCCTGCCGCAATACCAAACGCGGGCGGTCGAAATCACCGCCGTCATTGAAGAAATCAAAACGCTGCTCGGGGCCAACAAAATCAAAATCCTGGACATCCACGGGCGCGCCAAGTACTACTACAGCCTCTACCGGAAGCTCGTGATGCCGCAATACAACAAAAACCTCGGCCTGATCTACGACGTGGTCGCGATCCGGATCGTGGTGCCGAGCGCCGCGGACTGCTACCAGGCGATGGGGGTGATCCACCACCGCTTCACGCCGTTGCCCGGCCGCATCAAAGACTACATCGCCCAACCCAAACCCAACCGCTACCAGTCGCTCCACACCACCGTCTTTGCCGAGGGCGGCAAGATCGTGGAAATCCAGCTCCGGGATCCCCAGATGCACGACCAAGCCGAGTACGGAATTGCCGCCCACTGGCATTACAAGGAAACGGGCAAGCACTTCTTCGCGCGGCTCGCCCGCTTGCCCGGGTTTCACCACCGCGGGTACGTCATGCCCAAGCGCCTCAAATGGATCCAGGAGCTCGCCGTCTGGCAGAAGGAATTCTCGGACACCAAGCAGTTCCTCAAGCGGCTGAAAATTGACGCCTTCAAGGACCGCATCTTCGTCTTCACGCCCAACGGCGACGTGATTGACCTGCCCAACGAGGCCACGCCGGTGGATTTCGCCTACTACATCCACACCGACATCGGCCACACCTGCGTCGGGGCCAAAATCAACGGCAAACTTGAGGCGCTCGACACCACGCTCAACAACGGCGATGTCGTCGAGATCATCACCGATAAATCCCGCCGCGGACCCAACCGTAACTGGCTGCGCTTTGTCCACACGGCGGTCGCGCGCAACAAAATCCGCTCCGCCTTGCGCGAGTCTTAAGCTTCCGGCGCGCTGGCGCGCGAAATCCGCTCCACCAGGCTGGCCAGCTCCTCCTCAGAGTAAAATTCAATCACCAGGTGGCCGTGCGGGCCGCTTTTTTTGACTCTGACTTTGGTGCCCAGCGCCTGCTGGAGTTGTTGCTCGTAACTGTGCAGCTGGGGGTCGGTGACTTTGCGCACGTAACGGCGCCGGTTGATGTCGCGCGCGGTGGCCTCCAGCACCCGCACGGTCCAGTTTTCGCGCAACGCCCGGCGAAAGACCGCCGCCTGCTGCTCGGGCGGCAACCCGGCGATCACCCGGCCCGCGCCCGGGGAAATTTTTCCCGCCACCAGCGCCTGCTGGATCTCCTCGGGCAGATTGAGCAAGCGCAGAATGTTGGTGATGGAGGAACGCGCCTTGCCCAAACGCTCTGCCAGGACGTCTTGGGTGCAGTTGAATTCGGACAGCAGCCGCTGGTACGCGGTGGCTTCTTCCAGCGGGTTGAGGTTTTGCCGCTGGATGTTTTCAATCAGCGACAGTTCCAGCTGCTCCTGGCGCTTGGCGTCGCGCACGATCACCGGAACGGCTGCCAGCTGCAAAATCTTGGCCGCGCGCAGCCGCCGCTCGCCGGCGATCAGCTGAAAACCCCCACCCACCCGCGTCGCGATCAGCGGCTGGATAATGCCGTGAATTTTAATGGACGAAATCAGCTCCTCCAGCCCGGCGTGGTCAAAATCCCGCCGCGGCTGGCTGGGGTTGGGGGCAATCTGCTCCGGCGGAACCTGGAAAATTTTTTCGTCCATCGGCGCCGCCACCGGCGACGTCGGCGGCACAATCCGCGGACTGGCGCGCTTGGGAATCAACGCGCTCAAACCCCGGCCAAGGCCTCGAGGAACCATAGAAAATGCAAAAATTAAAAATCAAAAATTAAAATGAAAGACAAAAAATTTTTCATTTTGCATTGTCATTTTGCATTTTGATATTTGCATTTTACATTGGTTGAAGTGGTTCCTGCCGGTTGAGGGTGCTGATGATTTCCTGCGCCAACGACTGGTAGGCGCGCGCGCCCTTGGAGCCGGGGTCATACTGCAGAATGGTTTGGCCGTAGCTGGGCGACTCGGACAAGCGGACGTTGCGCGGCACGATGGATTGAAAAATCGGGTAGGGAAAATGATTGCGCAGTTCGTCGAGCACTTGCCGCGAAAGCTTGTTCCGTTGGTCAAACATGGTCACCACACCGCCCAGCACCGACAACTGGGGCTTGAGCCGTTCGCGCACCAGGTGGATGGTTTCCAGCAGCTGCCCCAACCCCTCCAACGCGTAGTACTCGGACTGGATGGGGATTACCAGATGGTCGGCGGCGACTAGGCCATTGACGGTGAGTAAATCCAACGACGGCGGACAGTCAACAATGATGAAGTCAAAATCAGATTGGACCTCCACCAGCGACTGCTGCAGCTTGAACTCGCGCTCGGGGTGGTTGACCAGCTCAATCCGCGCGCCCGCCAGCTCGGCGCTCGACGGGGCAATCCGGTACCCCTCATGTGGCGTGGGCACCACGATTTGCCGCAGGTTCGCCTGCCCCAACAGGACGTGGTACAGGCTCTGTGACAACTCCTGGTGCGCGACACCGACGCCCGAGGTGGCGTTCGCCTGCGGATCAAGATCCACCAGCAGCACGAATTTACCGGCCTCGGCCAGGTACGCGCCAAGGCTGACCGCGGTGGTGGTCTTCCCCACCCCGCCTTTCTGGTTGACGATGGTAATGACGCGCGCCATAGGGGCAAGTTGACCTCCCGCTACCGGCAGTATAGCAGATTTTCAAAGAACGCGAAAATTGACGTCGGCCGCAAATTCTCATATAGTAGTGCCATCATCGCCTCGTGCCCGGGTGGCGGAACCCCGCACCAATTTTGCCGGAGTGGCGGAATGGCAGACGCACGGGACTCAAAATCCCGCGAGGGCAACCTCATGAGGGTTCGACTCCCTCCTCCGGCATTACCTCAAAAAATTGTTGCGGGGTTCCGCCCCAGGCGGACCAGCATTTGGGCTGGCGTGTCGTTACCCCCGTCGGATGACGGGGTCTCCCGCGGCATATCCTAAAGACTGCCTGGTTTTTTGTCTATCACCATCACCTTGACTCAAATCGTCTCGTTACCCATTCCGACCCCCACAATCCTCTGGAGGTTTTCAATGCGGCACTTTACAATTTTGATTATCGAGGGAAGCGCGGGCAGCGCCGAAGTCGTGGCACAACTATTTTGCCGGACATTCCTTGGCTCAACGGTTTCCCGCATCCGGCGCGAGGGACTGCGAGATTACCTGACCTCGGCCAAGCGTGAGGGACAAACCTGCGATCTCATCGTGGACCTTGAAATACTTGGAGACAACTACCTGGGAAACGCCTGCGAAGAAATTGGCGCCCATATGCCAAACACCGCGGTTGTCCACCTCTGCGGCCCAAGCAAAGACCATCACGGCGTCGCCCGCCATCTCTGCGAACGTCACCAAGGACCGCGGACGCTGCCGGCGATCGCGGTGGTCCATTGCACGGCTGACTGGGAGAAGACGCTGCTCCGCCAAGTCAAAATTGCGCTCATTCTGCGTACGGCCAAACAACGTCTCCAGCGGCTCACGCCAGATGCGTGATCATCAGCGCCCCGTTCATTTCTCGCGGGGCGTTTTTTTGTTTCCCTCATCCAAAATACCCCCGCGCCTTTCAACCGTGTGTATCAGTTCACAACTCTGAACGGCAATGAAACGCTTCCCCTATTTCTGCCCTGGCGGGAGAGGTCAGGGAGGGGGATACGATTAAGAATTTTTTATGCCGTGATACATCGGCCTTGCGTCGCTTGACGCTCCGTGGTAGCATACTCTCGCGGGATAGAGCAGCAGCAGCTCGCCAGGCCCATAACCTGGAGGTCGGGGGTGCAAATCCCCCTCCCGCAA
>CAYJVS010000101.1:0-4153 GCA_964373635.1 uncultured Gammaproteobacteria bacterium | reverse complement strand
GTGCTTCGCACTCAACCTCCTCTAACTCCTCCTTCGTAAGGAGGAGAACCGTTCGCCAGGGGGAGAACGCTTCGCCAGGGGGAGAATAAGGGTTATACAACGAGCTCATGGTAATTGATCGGTCATGAGTGACGTTAAGCAGGCCTCGGTTTTTTGCAGCATTACCGGCAACTGAAATTGCGTCAGCAGTTTGTCGGCAGCGTCAAATCCGGAGCGGCGGGGCTCGGGATGGTGCAGCAGCTCCACAATGGTTTGTTTGAGTTGTTCGGCGTTGCCATACTCAACGAGATGAACGCCGCTCTTCCCGAGAGCCAACAGCTCGCGGTTGCCGCCGGCGGCCGTGGTGATCACCGGCACGCCCGCGGCGATCGCCTCCAGGGTAATGTGCGACAAACCCTCATACGCCGTATTCAGCACGAAAACGTCAGCGCCCTGGAGCCACTCTTGCACCGCGTCGTGGGCGAGTGGGCCAGTCCCAAAGAGACGTTTACCGTCCGGCGGTGTGGACGCACCGACATCCGCCATCATGCCTGCCAGTTGCCGCGTGGTAATGCCGACGCACACCAAGCGGATCCGCGGGTACTGCTGACGGAGTTGGGCGACCGCCGTACCTAAAACCCCAAACCCCTTCCACGGTACGGCCCGGCCAACCGTGAGCACCAAGAAATCATCGCTTGCCACTCCCAGGCGCTGCCGCAGTCGGATTCGATCGAGACCCACTGACGGGAGATGCACCGCGTTGAAAATGACCTCAATTTTTTGCGGCTTAACCCCCCAGCCCTCTACCATGCGTCGCAAAAAATTACTCGGGGCTACCACCAAATCGGCGTGGCGGCACACGGTCCGCTCAATCAGCCGCAAAATCCCGTACTTGCCAAAAATCCGCTGGCGTTGAAACTCCTCAATAAAAACTTTGGTCGCGCCGGCGCGAAACGCTTGCTCCCACGCGTAGTCGCCGGTGACTTTGATCACGAATTTCTTCCGCCGCAGTTTGGCGACGATCAACGCGGGCAAGCCCGAACTCACCGGGCCTTGCGCGTAAATCAGGGGAAAATCCTTGGCCAATCGCCAGAGGGAAAAAAAATACCGCGCGTAACGCACCACGGCGCCGCCCCGACGAGGCACCGCGATAATGTTGGTTGACGCCGCGTATTCTCCCGCAACCGTTTCGCCGTAACAAAGCACGGTTACCTGCCAGCCCCGCGAGGGCAGTTCGCGCGCCAAGGTCGCGGCATACGTCGCCGGCCCGCCGATGCGCGGCGGGAAAATTTCAGCGGCGATGAGGAGGCGTGGCTGATTCATCTCTTCGGCATTACGGCGGCCAAAACCTGATTCATCTGGCGCGCAATGATTGACCAATCGTAGCGTTCCCGCACCAGACGGCGCGCATTGGCGGCCAGTCGCTGCCGCAATGCCTCGTCTTGAACCAACCGCTCGATCGCCACGGCGATACTCTCGGGATCATTCGGACGGCAGAATAAACCGGTCACTTCGTGATGTACGAAATCGGGAATGCCGCCGACGGGCGTTACCACCACTGGCACGCCGGCCGCCATGGCCTCGACAATGGCATTGCCAAAACCCTCCGAACGCGACGGCCGGACGAACAGCAACGCGGACTGCAACAACCGCGGCAATTCGTCGTGGGCAATGAATCCTTTGAATTGAACGGCAGCGTCAAGATCAAGTTCCTTGACCCGCGATTGAAGGGATGATGCTAACGGACCCGTACCAACGATCCAGAGGGTAATCGTCACCCCGCGCTGGCGCAACAACCCAATGGCAGCAATTAAGTCGTCAATGCCGTTCTTGTGCACCAGGCGGGACACCGTTATGACCACGGGACCTTTCGTCAGCTGTTCCCGCGCGCGAAATTTCTGCCAGTCCGATCCGCCAGCTGGGCGACTGAAGCGCTCCACATCAACACCGTTGGGAACAACGGTAACCGCGCTGGCGCCGAATCGTTTGGCGCGTTCGGCAAGAAATTGGCTGATCGCGGTCACGGCATTCGCGCGGGTATAGATTTGCCGGTAGCGCCGGCGCCAAAACCATGTCCGACGGGCAATGAACGCATCGCTGTCGCCGCTCTGCTCGGTCAGAACATACGGCACCGCCGGATTCCTCTCTTTGAATCGCAACGCCGCCCATCCGCCCCAGCTCGCCATCATGCCCCAGATGAGTTGAAATGGCGCGCGGTCATATTCGGCCCTGGCGGCGGCCGGCGCCAACCAGGGGTAGCGGTACTTGTCCCACCGCGTGCCGTTTCCCACTCTGACCACGGTCACGGCACCGACGGTTTCCCGTGGCGGCAGATTGGGCTGCAGCCGCACCGTAAACACCGTGAACTGATGCGTCGCCTGCAGCTTGGCGGCGATGCGTTCAACCGCCACCTCCGCACCGCCGACGAAGGGGTGGAAGGTCAAACTGAAAACGGCAATCCGGGCCATGGCTACAGGCGGTCGTAGCGAAAACCCGCTGCCTCGGCGGCCTGGCGGTCGTAGAACCCCTTGACGTCGTACAGGACGGCCGGCCGTCGGCATGCGGAAGCGAGCGCCGCCGGCGTCAACGCGGCAAACGCGCGGTGCGGCGTCACCAGCAGCACGGCGTCGAACTTTATCTCGGTCTGGCGCGGATCAACGGTCCCGATGATGCCGGACCGGCCGGCAATGCCGTCAGCGGGCAGCAGCGGATCGTGGGCGTACACCTTGGCCTTCAACTTGCTGAAACCTTCAGCCAGCTCAAAGGCGCGGCTGTTTCTCGTATCGTTGACGTTCTCCTTGAACGTCAAACCCAGCAGCAACACGTTGGCCGCGCCAATACCGCGGCCGGCGTCATGCAGCAGGGTGACCACCTGCCGGACGATGAACTTCGGCATATAGTTATTGATCTCGCGCGCGCCTGAAATCAACTTGGGTTCAAGCCCGGCACGGAGTGTTTGGTGCACCAGGTAATAGGGGTCAACCGCGATGCAGTGGCCGCCGACCAGGCCGGGCGTGAACTTCTGGAAATTCCACTTGGTCGCCGCCGCTGCAATCACCTCGCGGGTATCAAGGTTGAGCTTGTCAAACACCAGCGCCAGCTCGTTCATGAGCGCGATGTTGACGTCGCGCTGGATGTTTTCCACCACCTTGGCGGCTTCGGCCACCCGAATCGACGGCGCGCGGTAGACGGTGGTAATCGCGCCGTAGACCGCGGCGACGCGCTCAAGCGCGGCCGCGTCCTGGCCGGCGACGATTTTCACGATGCGTTCAATGGCGTGCTCGCGGTCGCCGGGGTTGACGCGCTCGGGCGAGTACCCCAGCTGAAAATCCTGCCCCACTCGCAGGCCAGACGCGCGGGCTAAAATCGGCAGGCAGATTTCTTCCGTGCAGCCGGGGTGAACCGTGCTCTCATACACGACGATCGCGCCGCGTTGCAGGTGTTTGCCCACGGTGGCGGACGCTTGCTCCAGATGGCTAAAGTCCGGCACGTTGTTGACGGTGACCGGCGTGGGCACCGCGATAATGATAAACGTCGCCCGGGAAATCACGGCCGGATCAGCCGAAAATTGGATGCGGCAGTTGGCAAGGTCAGGAACCTCGCCGGTCGGATCGGCGCCGGATGCGAGTTGTTTGACTTTGGCCGCATTCGCGTCATAGCCCAACACCGAAAACTTGGTGGACAGCAAACACGCCAGCGGTAAACCGACGTACCCCAAGCCCACGACGCAAATGGTTTCGCCTGGTGGAGAAGTGTTGACGCCAAGCGGCATATTCTAATCCCCTCGACACCCCCCCCGTAATGTAAAGGGGAGAAGATGGGGGGGGTTAAGCTCAATACAGATTGATTTATACTCTACCACAAAATGAACCGGACGGCAACCCAAGCTGTCTATCAGTTCACCAGACTAAAATAATCCCTCATACGTTGATATTTTTCCTGACGCCTCAAGAGGTCATTCCGCGCGTGTTATGGCCGACAGAAATATACCTACTGCCGATCCGTCATTCTGGCGCCGCGTCCTGATCCTGGCAGCGTCCAGGATCTGGCGCCACGCCTGCCCCGTCGCATGACGGGGTCCCGATCCTGGAGTCGTCCCGTGGCAGGACTCCCCCGATCCTGGACAAGCCCGATCCTGGACAAGCCCGATCCTGGACAAGCCAGGATGACGGGT
>CAYJVS010000100.1:0-4164 GCA_964373635.1 uncultured Gammaproteobacteria bacterium | reverse complement strand
GTATGGACCAGCCCTAAGCTGGTTTTTTTGTTGCAGGCGTTCGGGACGCGTAAGAACAGCGTAAGGAAACTGTATTGCCAAGTCTGTATATTCAAGGTACAGTAGCATAGGTGGAAACGGACGCCCTTTAACATTAGCCCTTTTAGGAGGCAACATTGAGTACCCCAACTCAGATCGACAAGGAACAGGCTTTGGTTCAGGAGGCAGAGCCACTGGCCGCGGAGACAAAAAAAGCAGAGCAAAAGGCTCAGGAGGGTTCCGGGGATGAACTCAAGAAAGCATCCCGCGAATCCTTAGGCTGGGGTTATTGCATTGACACGTCGGGCGGTCCTCTCCCACTTTTGGGTTTCTAGCATCTTCCCTCTCGCAACATACGTGGTGTCAAGCAACTACTTGACACCACTTTCTTTCCCAGAAGGAACTGACGATGGACAAGAAAAAAGTAGGGTACCTCAGTCCAAACACACCTCGCGGTCCTGATAAAACTACCTTTGGCTACCTGGCCGCAGAAAAGCATTTCTCTGGGCGAAGAGATGAAGTCGAATTCGTGAATTTTCCAGACCAGCCGGAAATCTGTTATGCGGTTGCACGACAAGAGCTAGACCAAGGGGTTGTGGCTGCGGAAAATTCTGTCACAGGATTTGTTGCGGAAACTATCCGGGCGGTCAGCGATGCCGAGATGTACGGTGGCTTGCGGGTCTGTGCCGAGGTCGTAGTACCGATTGAAATGTACTACTTGAGAAAGGAATTGCGGGACGAACCGCCAAAGCTAGTGCTTTCACACACAGTTGCACAGCAACAATGCAGCCGGTTCCTGCGGTCCCTGAGAGCCAAGGGAATTGACATTGACCTTCGCCGATCAACGGGAGAGGCGGCATACGAGGCCAGCCAGAACCCAGACTGTGCCGCGCTGGCGAGCATTCGTGCTGAACGCGCCTACGGTTTTGTCCGCCTGGAGCCACGTTCGGTCACCGACCACAAAACGGCGCGCACTCGATTCTGGGTCTTGGGCAAGCAGCACGCCCCAAAAACCGGGAACGATAAATCCGCGTTCCTCGTCGCTTTAAGCAAAGACGAATCCGGTGCGCTGTGGAAGACGCTGGGGTGTTTCTTCGGCCAAGAGATTGAAGACAACGTCTTTGGGCAAAAGGAGAAATGTCCGAATCTCCTCTATGTCTACCCGCTGCCAATCCCCGGCCGGCCTTGGGAATACAATTTCCTCCTGGAGTTCAGCGGCCACATCGACGACCCGGAAATTCACGAAGGCCTCGACCGCTTCATGATGAGTGGCCTGTCGCTCATGCACGCTCGATTTCTCGGGTCGTACCCTAGTGCGACGACGTAGCAGCTGACCGACCCGCGCCTTGTCCTAAACCGACGAGGCCCTTTTCTATCTTCTTATCGGGTAAGAGAAATAAATTTTGGCAAAAATAGACCGCGCCTCTCCTCAAAATACTCTCGAACATCGGACAGGACGCCCCGTTGAGGAAAAGCCGGCTTAGTTGGGCCGATTTTTTGTTGCTGGTGTTCAGAAAGTTGGAACCGAGATGCGGTAAAATAAATTCATTTTATCCCTGCTGTGAACCCCGAGCTACAAACCGGAAAACGGTACCTGACACCCTTCTGCTCACCCTTCTGCTTCAAACCGGAAAACGGTACCCGACACCCTTCTGACCCTGACACCCTTTTTCCCTCTCTCCAGACCGCGCAACTGGCGACGTGCCGGGAAAATATCACCGCGCACGAAACCACCAGCCCAAGGCTGGTGGTTGTCATTGCGGAATAACCGACCTGGCGCTATTCCGTCGTGAATTTGAAGCTCTCCACCACGCGCTCAAAAATTTTCACGCCCACGGGGTCGCTGGCCGCGCCGGCATAGATGAACCGGTAGGTTTCTCCCTGGCGGACGAAACGGTACTCGATGACGCGAATCCCGTCAGAAATGGCGCCTTCGTAACGGGTGGCAGAAATCCCGGCAATGACTGAACTCTCCAGCGATGGGGAGCGTTTCAGGTACGCCGGAATGTCCTCAACATTCTTGGTGGATACTTCAATCGCGATCATCCCATACGTTTCACTCGGGATCCCCGGAAGCGGCTTGGGGTCGGTGCGGAACAGGTCACTCACGTCCCCTTCCGGCAGTTGGCTCTTAATCCGGTGCTCCCAGTACCAGCGGTCAGGCCGCTCTAGGGTATACCCCTTGGCGCGATTCTCGTAGGCGACCAACGGACGGTCGGCAACCACCGGCGACGCGGCCGCCCCCGGCTCCTTGGTGGCCATCGCTTCCGGTGATTGAGCCGGCGTTTCGCTGACCGTCCCGCGTTCGGCCGGGGAGACTGCAGGAGCACTAAGGTCGGACACTTCCGTTCTCGGGGTGCAGGCGCTCAAGAGGAAAAGAGCGGCCACGGTGACGGCAATGCGGTTGCGCATAGTGAAAAATTATGGCTTAATGTAGTTCTGAAGACGAAAACATGGAGACGCGACTATCTTCCTTTTGACACGGTACCCACCTTACTCCAAATCAATATCGCAAGCAAGTTCCGCTCCCTTCCCGCTATCTAGTGTCTGTTGAAATACTCCCACCCCTCCTCTCGGGCAGGGGAGGAAATTGCGGGTGATTTCCCCTCCTTTTGAAGGAGGGGTTAGGGGTGGTTATCACTTTTTCAACAGGAACTACCTATTTAAGGATATGCCCAAGGTGACACTGACATCGGACACCGAGGCCGCTCTACACGGCGTGCTGTTGGTGCACGGATTTGGCGGCGACCGCCGGCAGTACCAGCCAATAATTCGGTTCCTCCGTCACCACGGGTTTTCCCGCTTCTACGAGTTCACCTACCCCAAAAAATTCGGCCAACTCCCGATCGCAGAAGTCGCCCGCCAGCTTGACGAGTTTGTCCGAGCAAACGTCTCGGAAGATCAGATAGACTGCGTCGCCATCAGCCAGGGCGGCATCATCGCGCGCTACTTCGCCCGGCACTGCCAGCCCCGCCTGATCCGCCGCTGCATCACGCTCGGCGCGCCGCACCACGGCAGCCTGACCGCGTATCTGCTGCCCGGACCAGGGATTTCTGAACTGCGGCCAAAAAGCCGGCTGCTCGAGGAACTCAACGCACCAAATGACCCGACCGTTGACTACTGCGCGTACACGCCTTTTGATCTCATGGTGGTGCCGGGGTGGAGCGGACGGCTGCCGCACGCGCGGCATAATCTTTCGGTTTGGTCGCTCGCGCACCCGCTGGTTTTTCGTTCGCGCGCGACGCTGCGGTTCATCCTGGAATGTTTAACCGCGCCATGACAACCCAGCGCTCCGGTACCAACCCGCCGACGGTGGCGAAGGTGAGACGGCGTTTACTCCAGCAGCATCGCCTGACCGTCATCAAACGCTTTGACACCTACTGGCACACCAACGGTACCAAGGATGTGACCCTGGTGGCACTCCCGGATGGTCGTTCCGCCATCCTGCGGATCGGCGAGGCTCGGCCGCCGGCGTTTTTCCCCCGCGGCTACTCCGGTCGCGCCCTGGTGATTCCCCGACTCCACGCCCGCGCGGGCGGCAACCTGCCGTACGAACTCGAAGCGTACCTTGCCGGCCGGCTAACCTCGGAGGGCAACCGGCGGTGGCAACAGACCGGCACGTTCTCGCCTCAATTGTTGCGCCGGCTGATCGCCGCGTTCTGGGAATTTCAAACCATGGGAAAAAACGCCGCGCTGTCCCTCAAATTCAAACCGGAAAAAATTTCTCGCCACCTCAAACTCGCCCGCCCGCTGCTGCGCCAACCGCAAGCGGTCGAACGCATCATCCGCCGGCATCAACGGTTCTGGCTGGGCCGGCATCCCGCAAAGTGGAAATTCGCACCCGATAACCTCATCCTCACGACCGACGGCAAGATCGGCTTGATTGACAACGCCGGTGTCGGGCTGCGGTATCTCGGCTACGATCTGGGCTGGCTGCTTTGGCCCGGCTGGGTCACCATGGCGACGAGCCGGTACGCCAATGTCCGCGCGTACCTCGCCTATCTCGATCGCTTCGAACAATTGACCCGCCAACTGGCTCCACCGCGCACCCCCATCCGCAACGGCGCCAACCGTAACTTCCTCTGGCTTAGGGCTTGTCCATACATAACCTTTTCAATTTCATCTCATCTTCACGCCATCCGCGCC
>CAYJVS010000099.1:0-4218 GCA_964373635.1 uncultured Gammaproteobacteria bacterium | reverse complement strand
ATCCGCATTTACAGATTATTACTGCTCTTTGATTTGATTACTGCTCTGAACGAGCCAGTACTGTAAAATACTCGGATGTCCCAGCATACAGCCAGATTTGCACTCGTGCGTCGCCGCACGAGGGGACCAGATGTCGATCCCATTCGCTCCCCGCGCTTTCGTCCCTCAGCGTCAGGACCGTTCCAGCAGAATGCCTTCGCATTGGGTGTTCTTGCCGATATTAACACATTTTACCGTTACACCGGCAATTCCATCTGCCTCTCCCGGCCTCAAGTCATGTAGTTTTACCGGCAGCGCTCCGATTGAGTCGGAGCATTTAACCGATAACTTGCGTGACCGCCTACAGACCCTTTACGCCCAGTGAATCCGGATAACGCTCGGGGCCTCTGTATTACCGCTGCTGCTGGCACAGAGTTAGCAGCCCCTTATTCCTCTCCTACGGTCATGAGTTCATCGGAGAGAAAAGCCGTTTACACCCCGAGGGGCTTCTTCCGGCACGCGGCGTCGCTCCATCAGGCTTTCGCCCATTGTGGAAGATTCTCGACTGCAGCCTCCCGTAGGAGTCGGGGCAGTGTCTCAGTCCCCGTGAGGCGGGTCGCGCTCTCACGCCCGCTACTCGTCATAGCCTTGGTAGGCCGTTACCCTACCAACTAGCTGATAAGCCATAGGCCCCTCCCAAGGCGACTTACGTCTTTCTTCATCCCGCCTGCGCGGGACGACCACATCCGGGATTAGCCCAGCTTTCGCCGGGTTGTCCCGAACCTCGGGGTAGGTTACCAATGTGTTACTCACCCGTTCGCCGCTGTCGCGACTCACTCCGTTCATCGCTCCAATGCAAAAGTCAAAATTCAAAGGTCAAAAGTTAGGTAATTATTTCGTCCGCAGCGGGACTCCATAATTTTTTACTTTTGCATTTTGCCTTTTGACTTTAGGGAGCGGCTCACGAAGTGAGTCGCGACCGCTCGACTTGCATGCCTTAGACACGCCGCCAGCGTTCATCCTGAGCCAGGATCAAACTCTCAAAGAGATGCGCGCGGCCAATGGCCGCACCCATCTCATAAGCTCTTTTTCATGGATGAAAGATAGCTTCAGAAACCAACTGATGTTGAGCCCGCGAATGCGGAACCCAACGCAAGGAATTGACCGTTGACCGCCGCTCCGATGGTTCATCGGAGGGCGGATGTTCCTACCACGTTTCAGTTGTCAACGTTCATTTCCTTCGCCCGATTATTTTTGGGTGAAGAAAAAACAGAGGGATCTGATCGTAACCGGCGGGGTTTGGCGCTGAACGCCACGCTCGCCGGATCAGATACATCTGTTTTTCCTCCCTGCCAACCGGTACGGAGAACTGTTGTTCAGGAGTACTGAAACGAAGGTTGTTGTGGACATGACTTAGCCACGTTTCCAATTATATCCTTGGTTAAAAACCGTGTCAAGGGCTTTGAGATCAACAGCTTTTCCCCATGAAAAAACTCCTTGGATACACCAAGGAGTTGGTTTGGGTTGGGCCCGTGGCCCAACCCTCGCTAGGGGTTTCGTTGGATGACGTGGTCTCGCTCGGGGCCGGTGCCGATCAACGTGATCGGACAGCGAAAAAGACCCTCGACGTACTCGACGAAGTTTCGAGCACAGAGGGGCAGCCGCTCCCACGTGGTCTCGCCCGTGATATTCTCCTCCCAGCCCGAGAGGATGTCGTAGACCGGCAGAACCCGTGCGAAATCGTCGGCGAACGCGGGTACCGTACCAGTAGGCAGTAGTTGCCTGTTCAACCGGTAGCCACAGACGACCTTCAGCAGCTTGATCCCCGAGAGGCAGTCGAGCTTGGTTAGGGCCAGCTCGTGCGGGTCGTTGACCGCCACGAAGTATTCCTGCCATGCCCCATCGAACCACCCGGTCCGACGCGGGCGTCCAGTCGTTGCGCCGTACTCGTGGCCACGGACGCGGAGGTACTGGCCGACTTCACTTTCGTTCGCCTCTCCAGCGTTGATCCTTTCCCGCAGCCGGTAGAGAAAGTTGGTCTCCTCATCTGGTGGAATCTTCTGCTCGGACTTCAGCAGCGTGGGGAAGCCGAGCTCCGACGGAAACGGGCCGTTGCCCACGCGAGTGGCATAGGCTTTGGCGACGCCGATCCGCCGACCGAGAGCGGTGAATGGCAGGCCACAACCCTGGCTCAACCCGGCGAACGTGCATATGCCCGAGGTGTTGTACCCGTAGGTCCCCCAATGAGGGTCCAGCATCAGCCCCTGGGCACCCTCGAACAGGATTCGCTGGCCGGATTTCCAGGCCATGGAGAGCCGCGCGCGCGTATCAGCCACCAGCGGCTTGAGCCGTTCCCGGTAGCCGAGCAGTTCGGCCGCGAGGCGGTCGGGCGGGTCAACCTCGCCGATCGCATCGACCAGATCGCGGTGCTTGAAAATCGGATGGAACGACTGGTAGAAATCGTCCAGCCATCCCATCAGATCGTCCGGGTGAAAGAGGAGGCCGACCTGAATGTTCAGCCGCAGCGCCGTGGTCGCGGCGATGGGTGCCATGCCGCGCATGGTTGAGTAAGCGGCCCGTCCGCCCTTGCCCTTATAGTGTTCAACCCACCACTCCAGCGCCTTGTGCCATGGCAGGCTCAAAAACGCGCCCTCATCCACCAGCACCACGGGCAGCTCCCGGCCGCTGCTTGAGAACGCATCCAGTTCCGAGAACAGCTGCGGCAGGTCCACGCGCACTCCGCGCCCCAGCACGCAAGTTTTCCCCTGCGCCGCGCCGCTGGGCAAGAGGTGCCCGACGAACGTGAAGTCGCCGACCTGGATGGTGTGGCCAGCATTGGCCCCGCCCTCGCAGCGCACCACATAGTCAACTTCCTTCGCCAGCACATCCACGATCTTGCCCTTGCCCTCGTCTCCGGCGAACGCGCCGACGACAGCGTAATTCTTTCCTTCGGCCAAAGTAATGATTCCTTTCTCAAAGTGCCAACCAAAGAACCATCGGAAAAAACGCCTAACCACTCTAGCAGGCGGACCGAGCAACCGTCAACCAAACGCATTGAGGGAACCCTAAGGAGACAACGGCTCACGGAAAACGGTCAAACTCTTGAGAAATAAAAAAGGTGGGAGAACCGTGCGAGGACTGGAGGATAATCCAAGTCCGGTGATCGTTCTCCCACCGAAATTCTGGCTAGCGCGATGGCCGGAAAAAGAACCGGGCTACGGGCTCTTTGGTTCGCTTGGGAAAGGGTCGTTGCTGGCGTTTCCCTTGCTCTTTCCGGTTGTGGACCTTCGTCAACTTCAAGATAACGTTTCCTGAAGCTGGCTTTGCACATCTTGCCGCGCACGTACGCCGTGAGCTCGTCATCAAGGATCAGGGATAACGGCTGCAGGAGGAACAGAGCCACTCTCCGCCGCGCATCCCCATGGTTGCGCCGCACTGCTCGCACCACGGGCCTGGGCCCGAATCGTACTGCTGATGGGAGCGCTCAGGCAAAGCGGCTGGGGCAGAAATAGCGGCAGTCGCCCGCCTCTCCCTCTCTTTGAGGACGGCGATGTAGTCAGCGACGAAGTCAAGGACACCCTGGCGTTGTTCCTTGGTTAAGGAACTGAACACCTTCGTCAATTCTTCCCACGTCATGGGAAAACCCTCCTAAGCTTATGGGGGCTTGTAAAGAACCTGGGACTCAGAAAGATTGAAAAGCCACACGTAACCTACCACAAACCCCCTAACAAGGTCAATACACTGCACCTTAACGGGATGTCAACGGAAAGGAGAACGAGAACGGCCGGCGTACCGCCGCCATGCGGCGATTTTTTTGTGATTGCCGGAGAGCAAAATTTTTGGCACACGCAACGCGCGCTTCTTCCCATTAACCCCTCCTCTCCTCCCCTTCATAAGGGGAGGAAGACTATTCGGATAAAAGACTTCCGGGCGCGTGTACTGCGGGTACTCGACGTAGTCCATGCCTTTTGAAAATGTTTCTTCTTTGAGCGCATCGGGATGGCCGATGACGCCAGGAATATGGCGGGCGACGGCTTCCAGAACTACCATCGCGGGCAGTTCGCCGCCGGCCAGCACGTACGGCCCGATGGAAATTTTTTCGTCCACCAGTTTTTCCACCCGCGCATCAAACCCCTCGTAGCGACCGCAGAGCAACACCAGCCGGTCATACTTCGCCAGCCGTTCCGCCTCCCGCTGCGTGAACGGCTTGCCGTCAGGGGAGAGCAGGACGATGCGAGT
>CAYJVS010000098.1:0-4234 GCA_964373635.1 uncultured Gammaproteobacteria bacterium | reverse complement strand
TCCTCAACCACGTCGCGCGGTTTGCCGTACCGTTCGCGCGTCACCTGAATGATTTTTTCCACGTTGTTGGTGGGCTGCAACCACTGCTCCAGCGGCGGCAGCGTCGTGGCGGAAAACGGGTTGGAGGCCACACCGTCAATCATCAGCTTGAGGTAAACGTCGTACTTGGCCAGGTTGACCAAATCTTCCTCATCGAAGTAGGGCGCGAATTCCATGGTCATCGCCTCGGCGTCAGCGGCGCCGATCCGAAACGCCAGAATGGAGCCGACGTTGCCCATGACCGCGGCCTGAACTTCCTCTTCAACTTGTTCAATGTACTGGTGGGCGATGATCAGGTTGAGACGGTACTTGCGGGCCTCGGACAGGATGTTGGCGAAACTCTCGGTGGCGAAGTTTTGGAATTCGTCCACGTACAGATAGAAATCTTGGCGTTGCGACTCCGGCAAGTCAATGCGGCTCATGGCGGCGAGCTGGATTTTGGTGATCATCATCGCCCCCATCAAGGCCGACGCGTCCTCGCCCAGCCGGCCTTTGGACAAGTTCATGATCAGGATCTTTTTTCCGTCCATGATCTCGCGGATGTCAAAACTCGTGCGCACCTGCCCGACGATGTTACGAATCAGGGCGGTGGACAGAAATTGCCCGACTTTGTTTTGAATCGGCGCGATCGCTTCGGCCTGAAACCGGTCGGGGTACTTGGAGTATTCGTCCACCCAAAAACTCCGCACCACCGGGTCCTTGATTTTGGCGATGACTTTCTTGCGGTAATTTTTGTCCACCAAAATCCGCATCACGCCAAGCAGCGTGCTGCCCGGATAATCGAGGAGCGCCAAAATGGCGTTGCGCAAGACATACTCCAGGCGCGGCCCCCAGGAATCGGCCCAGAGTTTTTTGAACACGCCGACCAGTCCCGAGGCGATCAAGTGTTTATGCTGCTCGTTCGTGGACTCCATGACGTTTAGCGAAATGGGGAATTCAAAGTCCGCCGGGTTGAAGTAGATGACGTCGTTGACGCGGTTGGAGGGAATGTACTTGATGACTTTTTCCGCGAAATCGCCATGGGGGTCAACCAACGCCACGCCCTCGCCGTTGATAATGTCTTGCACGATCATGTTCTCCAGCACCGTGGACTTGCCCATGCCGGTTTTCCCGATCAGGTACATGTGCCGCCGCCGGTCGTCCTTTTTAATGCCAAACCGCAACCGTTGATTGCGGAAGTTGGTCGCGGCAAAGTAAACGATCGGTGATGGCGAGGCCGGAGCGGTCATAGAGAGGAAGTGGGAGGCACCGTCGGCGCGGGCGGCGCCGGGACAATGCCGGCGGCCATCGGCGCTTCCACGGGCAGTGAAATCGGCGGCTCAGCCCGCTTGGCTTCGGTGCGCTTCAGCAGCGGCGTTTTCACGGTCAAAATCGGGAAGTGGTAGATCGTCGCGAGCTCTTCAATGTTCAAAATTTCGCCGTAGTAGCCGGGCGTGTACTGGCGCGCGCGGAGCCGGTACCAGCGCAGGAGTTTGTTTTTGCGCGCGTTGAGGCGCGGACGTTTCAACAGCCCGTAGACTTTGGTCGTTTTCTTTTTGTTGGGCTTAAAGCCGTTCATTTCCAGGGTGTTGAACTGCTTGAGCGCTCCAAATAACGCGCTTGATCGCGTGCCCTTGTTGAAGGCGTGCTTGCGGGCAAGATAGACCAGCCGGACGCGGGTATGAAAACCGATTTTGCCGATTTTGCGTTCCACCGCCTCAACGACGGCGCGCTTGCCGGGGGGCAAATGGAGCATTTGGCTCAAGGGCGCGTGAGCGTCCGCCGCCTCCGCACCCGCCCCGCCAAAAAAGATTGAGCCGACAAACGCCAAAAAATCCAGCGGCGCGTCCGAAATCCGCTCCAGCAGTTTCCGTTTCGCTTTAACCTTGGAACCGATGAGTTTGTTCACCAAATCGCGGCCTGCCTCGCCCCAGTCGTTGTTCGCCGGCGTAATCACCACTTGAAACCAGACTTGCTCGTCCGGCGTGAGTTTGCTCATGATTTCCAGCAAACTCGCCATCGGGTCCTTGAACTCTCCGGAAACGGAATCTTCAAACTCATGGTAGACCTTGATCGGATAGTACTGCTTGTTCGTCAGTTTGAGCTCCGCGCCCCAGACGTCAAACCGGTCGTCGGGAAACGTAATGCCTTTGAACCGCATGGCGTAATCTTCAACCTCGGTAATTTCCGCTTCCGGGTACTGGGCGTAGATCGCGGCTTCAACCAAATCGCGGAAGCGCGCGTTGACGTGGATGAGAAACTGCACGTACCCGCCGAAACTCACGATTTCCAGTCCGACGCTTTCCTCTAATTCCCCGGCGATCCACTTGTCCTCTTTTTTGGGGTCGTTGTGCATGCCGCTCAAGTGCGCGTACAGCGACTCAATCGCGCGGGGCGTTTGCTCGTTGGCGCGCGGCACGTCAATCGCCAAGACCACGAACTCACGCCGCGAATCGTAAATCCCGCGGCGCCATTCCAGCCACATGATCACCGCGTAGTAGCCCACCAGGGGGAACAAAAAAATCCAGCCGCCGTTCCGGAACGCCCACCAGAGAAAACTGACGGGAGATTCCGCCGCCGCGGCCGCAAAACCGGTGAAATCAAATTCAATTGGCATACCCCGTGGGACAACGTCGAAAGGTATCCGTCGAACCCATGATCGCGCGGCCGTTCGGCCCGAAACTTCCGTCCAACGCCAAGACGTAAAACTCCGTTCCTGCCGGCGGGCAGCGGCGCGGGGTCACGTGGCTCCATCGTAACACTGAACGCGCTGACGCGACAATCATCGCGTCAGCTTCCGCGCGGTCAATCGAAGTTGTCCCACGGGGCATAGGTTTTTCGTCCTGACGGTCAGGGTCAGGAACTTTGGGTTTTCGTGGGATTGGTTTAAACCGCCGCCGGTGAGTTGGGCGGCGACCACCATCGTTACGCCGGCGCCGCGGTCGCGGTTGAAGACGCGGTCGACGCCAGTTGGTAGTGATCGCCAGCTTTCGCAAACCGCTCGCGGTTGGCGAGGGCCAGAAGAATGGTGCTTTTGCGCACGAACCGGCGCTTTAAGACCTCGCGGACGATTTCCTCGCGCGTCAACGGCTTGCCCGCCTCGGTTAACACTTGCGCTACCACCGTCTGTACCGTGCCGGGGTGGTAGCCCCACTCTTTGAGCGCGTACATCCCGCGCCCGACCAGCACGTACCGGTCGTCCAAAATCAGCTCGTTGTGAATCGTGGCGGGGTACGCGACTTTGTGGTCAATTTTCGCGGCGTTGATCTGTTGGGTAATTTCGGTGAAATGCAAGGGTTTGCCGACTTGTTTAAGCACCAGATAAATTTTGTCGCCCATGCGCCGCGGCCGAATGGTCGGCCAGGAGCTTAGCCCCCACTCGCCCAAGAGGTTCTGTTCGATGCGCCGGCTGATGGTCAGGTACGAGCGCAAAATCCGGTCCATCGCCTCCGCCTCGTCCACCGACACGGCCGAACCCAACGGGATCAAACGCTGCTGGTGCTCCTGGAAAAACGGGTGGCGCTTGAATTCCTCCACGAGGTGCTCCAGCCGCAGCACCGAATTTTTGGCTTCGATGATGCTGACAAAGACCGCCAACGCCTGCCGGACAAACTCCAGGTCAACGAGCTTGAGTTTCCAGCCCGGATGCAGGTGGTCCGAGGGCCGCACCCGCTCAACGTGTTCCGGTAACAGTTGCGACACGATGAAGGCGGCGGCCGGCCGGTGTTCGTCGGCCGATTCGATGTGCGCCAACAGCTGGCGGAAGAAAAAATCATCCTCAATCACGCCCCCGTGCTCGTGGAGCATCCGCGTCACGGTGTGGGCAATGGGGTGGAGCTGCTGTTTGGCGGCGGCCAGCTCCCGAATTTTTCGCACCGCGGCGGACTGGATTTGCCGAATGCGTTCGCGCGTGATTTGAAAACGACGGCCAATTTCCTCCAAGGTGCTGGAGGGCTCCCCGCCCAAACCAAAGCGCCGAGAAATTACCTCGCGCTCTTTTAGAGAAAGCTCTTTGAGCAGTTCGGCAATGGTTTCTGCCGGGCTAAATTGCGCCGCTTGCTCAATGTTGCGACTCTCTATAATTCGATCAAGAATTGATTTTTCCGAGGTCACAAAAAATGGCTCAACAGAATGAAAATTTAGTAATACTATGGTGAATACCATAAATATAGCATAAAGTTGATTTTAAGTCAAGAAATCTTTTTAATACAAAAAA
>CAYJVS010000097.1:0-4275 GCA_964373635.1 uncultured Gammaproteobacteria bacterium | reverse complement strand
GGGTACGAGGGGACGAAGGGGAGTTATGAGTTTGAGGCAAAAAACGCTGGAATTCGCCAAAACCATGGCGGTCGCGCACGCTGCATAACCCACCCCCTCCCTCCCTTACCTTAAGGGAGGGAGCCGATGAACCGATCATGACCCTTGTCGTACCCACGGAAAAGCCGGAAGAACCCAAAAAATCAGCCCGCATCCGGCCGGTCTTTACCCTCCTCCGCGAAAGCCCAGCCTGCGTCAAAACTTCGGCTGGCAAGCACGGGCGTCCAGATGAGATGGCGGTGGATACTTGTCCTCCGTAGCCTTGGCGAAGGAGGAAATGCGAGAAGGGTACGCTTCGGCCTTCGCCGACCGAAGTCGGCTACAGCCGAGGAAGGTCGGAGGGTTCCGCCCGACGAAGCGTGGGGAGGGTGCCGCGGCTGCCCGGCCTTCGTAGCCGAAGCTACCGCGGCGGAGTAGGCTCAAGCCGTGGGGCTCCACATGACGCGCGTGCAAACTACTCGCGCGGTTTGTTGTGGCTGTTCGGTTTGACGAACGTCACGCGAAACGAATTTTGAATAATTTGCTCCAGCTCGTCGGCGGTAAAGACCGCCTGCTCTTGCAACAACTTGAGTTCGTTGGTGAGATTAGTCCCGTGCATCTCGGGACCGTCAGTATTGATTGTCAGCGTCACGCCCGCGTCAAACAGCGTCCGGTAGGCGCGCCTCAGCTCGGCCCAACCGCGGAAAATGCCGACGTTGAGGTTGCTGGTGGGGCAAAGCTCCAAAGCGATTTTCTGCTCTTTTAATTTCCCCATGAGGCGTGGGGCCTGCGCCGCCACCACCCCGTGCCCGATGCGGTGGGGAGCGATTTTGTCCACCACCAACTGCATCTCGCGCGCGTCGCCCTCCTCGCCGGTATGGATGGTGACGCCAAATCCGCGCCGCTTGGCGTCCACGAACAGATCCACGTACTCCTCCATGCGGAAATTGTCGTTCTGCGGGCCGGCAATGTCCACCCCGACGACGCCCCGATCCTGGTACTTGCAGGCCTTCTTATAGAGGGTAGAGTTCAGGCGGAAATCAAAATCGCGATCAAGTTCAAAAATGATCCCCGCGGACACCGCGGGGTACTCCAGGAGCGCGCGCTCCACGCCATTGACCACCGACAAGATAATGTAGTCCAAGTCGCGCTCGCCCGCCCGGTTGCGCTTGGCCGGGTTGAAGCGCAGCTCGTGCAGCACGATGTTGTTGGCGCGGTACGCCCCGCCGATGACCCCGCGCACCGCCGGTGCCAGCGCCACCGGCGAGGACTGGATCAGCTCGCACAGCTTGTAGTACTTCTCGTCCAGCCGCCGCATGCCGCCGTCGCGGAACGGCTCCTTGATCACGACCAGGTTCTCAAACTCCCAATAGTCCTTGGTGGGCAGCTTCATCCCCTGATCGTGGGCAATGGACCACAAAATTGACGGCGCCACCGACGCGCCGAGGTGCGAGTGCAACTCGGCTAACCGTTGCCGTTCAAAGCCGACGTTGGCGGCAAGAGCGTTTGCCATAGCCTTACTTGTGGTAGTTGGGAGCGGCCTTGACCGTCGCCAGGGAGTGCGGGTGCGACTCCGCGCGGCCGGCTGGTGTGACCTGGATGAAACGGCAGTTCCGCTGCAGCGCGGCGATATCTCCGGCGCCAACATACCCCATGCCCGCTTTCAGCCCGCCGATGATCTGGTAGAGGACGTCGGCGAGTTTCCCCTTGTACGGCGTGGTGGCCTCAACGCCCTCGGGCACGTACTTGGTCGCACCGACCTGGAAGTAGCGGTCGGAGCTGATGCCCGTGTTCATCGCGCCCAGACTCCCCATGCCGCGGTAGGCTTTGTACTGCTTGCCTTCCAACGTGATGATGTCGCCGGGCGCTTCCTCCGTGCCGGCGAGCATCCCGCCGAGCATCACGGCGCTCGCCCCGGCCGCCAACGCCTTGACCACGTCGCCGCTGTAGCGGATGCCGCCGTCGGCGATGACCGGGATTTTTCTGGGCCGCGCCACCTTGGCCACTTCCAGAATCGCGGTCAGCTGCGGCACGCCGACGCCGGCCACCACACGGGTGGTGCAAATTGATCCGGGGCCAACCCCCACCTTGATGCCGTCAGCTACCTTGAGCAGCGCGCGCGCGGCCGCCGCGGTGGCGATGTTACCGACAATGACTTTGGCCTTAAGTTTGCGCCGGACTTTTTTGATGCCGGCAATCAGCTCGGGCTTGTGCGCGTGGGCCGAGTCAAAGACAATCGCCGCCGCGCCGGCGCGGTCTAACGCCACGGCGCGCTCAAGGTCTTGAGGTCCCGCGGCCGCCGCAACCGGCTTGCCTTGGGCGTGGGCTTGGGCCTCCTTGACCATGGCCACTTGTTCGGCCACGGCGCAGTTCCTGTGAATCACGCCCAGGCCACCCGCCCGCGCCAGGGCGCCAGCCATTTCCGGGCCAGTCACCGTGTCCATCGCGGCCGACAAAATAGGAATTTCCAGAGGCAACCCCCGCGCCGCCCAAGATGAAACATCAGCCCGCGAAGGGCCGATGTTACTTTCCCGCGGAATAAGCAGGACGTCGTCAAACGTCAGGCCAAGGGGGATGTGGACGGGGGGCATATTTTAGATGCATGGTACCACAATTCCACAAAAAATCAACTCGACAAACCGACGGAGTATGGAGTTAGCAGTTAAGGAGCAAGAGAATCGAAACTTAACACGAATAAATTCCCTACTTCCTGCTCCCCCACCGTAACGCATGCAGCCCCACGCCGGCAGCCACAGCCACATTCAACGACTCTTTGACACCGCGCATAGGGATGGCAACAATATCATCCGCCAGACGGCAAATCGCTGGGCTGACACCAGTGACCTCATTACCCACCACCAGGGCCAGCGGAAAACGCGGCCGATAACCCGGCAGCGGCACACTCCGCCGCGTTTGTTCCAGGGCCACAATCCGAACGCCGTCCGATTTCAACTTCCGCAGCAGGCGGACCGTCTGCCGGTGGTGCTCCCAGGGCACGGTGCGTTCGGCCCCAAGCGCGGTCTTGGCAATCTCCGGCCGCGGCGGCGTGCCGGTGTAGCCAATCAAGTACAACTTCGCCACCCCAAACGCGTCGCAATTTCGAAACAACGCGCCGACGTTCCAAAGGCTGCGGATATTTTGGGCGACGAGGTACAACGGGGGAAGTAGTGGCTTGACCATAGCGCTATGGTATCATAATATCTATGGAGAATTTAGAATCACGAATCACGGCTAGCCGATCAACCCATCCCTTGATTCCTGATTCATAAATACGCCGATCACGCCCGGGTGGTGGAATGGTATACACGGCTGACTTAAGATCAGCTGGGAGCATCTCCCATGGGAGTTCGACTCTCCCCCCGGGCACCAGATAAACTCCACCAATGTAGGCTATGCGCCAGTACCTCATGCTCTATTTTCTCGCCGGGGTTTTACCGGACTTTCTGCTCCCGCTAAATTGGCGGTTTATCGCGAAGGAAAAAGCGGTGCCGGCTGCCATCTTTTCCTTTGTCGTAACCATGGTTTCGATGCTGGTGCTTTATCATATCACACCCAACTGGACCGGGAGCGCGGTCTCATGGCAATTTTCGTTTACGCCTTGGGGATAGGAACCGGTACGATCTTGGGAATGAAAACAAAAATCAGTTCACGGGGCAAACGATAAGCGCTCATCGCAAAACCCAATATTCTCCCCCCTTGCGAACGGTTCTCCTCCTTACGAAGGAGGAGTCAGAGGAGGTTGAGTGCGAAGCACTCAAGGGGGAGTTAGAGGGGGTGGGACTGTTGCGCAATGAGCTTGAATAATTCTTGGGTTCACAAAGTTTCAGATTCTTAATCATCTAGTCCCTGGGCAATCTGACTGAACGGACTAAACATCCAACAATGACCATCCTCTGGGTTTTGGTCAACTGCGCGACCGTCACCGAGGCCAAGGCGATTGGCCGCCGCGCGCTCAAACAACGCCTCACGGCGTGCTTTGACATTTTCCCGCGGATTGCCGCCGCTTACTTTTGGCCGCCGAAACGCGGAAAGATAGAAACCGCGCGCGGGTGCCTCTTAATCCGGGAAACCTTGCCCAAACACTTCCGCGCGCTGGAGGCGTTGGTGAAAAAACTCCACGGCGATAAACTCCCCTTCATCGGTTCGCTGAACATCGGCAACGTCAGCGCCCACTACCACCAATGGCTCCAAGGCGAACTGCGGCGGTAGACGGTAGATAAATCCTCAACCTCCGGTCATTCTGGCGCCGCGTCCAGA
>CAYJVS010000096.1:0-4302 GCA_964373635.1 uncultured Gammaproteobacteria bacterium | reverse complement strand
TTTTGGAGACCAGTGCTTTAGCCAATTAAGCTACGCGCCCAGGTAATTTTTTCGCTCTCCCCCTCCCCGCCCTCACCCTCGCCCTCTCTCTTGGGGAGAGGGAACGGGGGCTGAGGGAGAGGGGGGAACCACTGGCGGAAAGCTCACTTGCTCTCTTTGTGCGTCGAGTGCTTGCCGCAGTGGCGGCAAAACTTGGCCAGCGTCAAGCGGTTCTTCACGGTTTTTTTGTTCTTGCGCGAAAAATAGTTGACGCGCCGGCACTCGGCGCACTCCATTTTAATAAGATTGTCTTGGCTCATAAAAAATATCTCCAAGAGCTGGGGGTGGGGATTGAACCCACAGCCTATAGTTTACAAAACTATTGCTCTACCCTTGAGCTACCCCAGCGCGGTGGGTCGGGCAGGATTCGAACCTGCGTAGGCATTATGCCAGTAGATTTACAGTCTACCCTCGTTGGCCGCTTGAGTACCGACCCAAGTCTGGAACCATTGGCCCCGCGGCCGCGGGGCGGCCTACTCCTTACTTCGCCCGCCTAAAATTCTTCATAGCCAGCGGCCGGAATTGAACCGGCGACCTACTCCTTACCATGGAGTTGCTCTACCAGCTGAGCTACGCTGGCAAAAAAATTTTGGCGGGCAAGTGGAGTTGACCTGCTTCACCCTCCCAGGTTTTGCTCCGCAAAAATTTGGGGGGCAAGCTGAGCTCCAACGGCGTGGGATAGTCAAGGATCAAAACTACGGCAGCTCGTTAATCTGGGCGCGCAGTTCGTCGAGTTTGGCGTTGTCCGGATCGGCCTGATGGAGGGCCTGCCAGGTTGTTTCCGCCAGCGCTTTGTCTTTGACCAGTATACTTATTTTCAGCAGGAAGTCAAGGATGCGAGGGTTGTTCGGTTCCAGGGTCGCGGCTTTGCGCGCCGCCTGCAAGGCCTGGGCTTTGCGCCCCAGTTCCAGGTACGCGGTGGCGACATTCAGTTGGTACGCGGCGGCGCGGGATTTGACGTTGTTACCCGCCGGCGGATGACGGCGCAACAACTTCAATAAGTACGAATAGACCTCGCGGGCCTTGGCGTAGTCGCGGGACGCCAAATACAGTGTTCCGAGTTGTTCATACGCGCCAACGTGGCGCGGATCGCGCGCGACCACCTGCATCAGCTGGTCTTCAGCAGCCGCGTGGTCACCCCGCGCCTGGAGCTGTTCGGCCGCTTCCAGGAGCGCGGAAAGCTCAGCCGATGCCGGGGGCGTGGCGGCTGGCGCCGCCGGCCGCCGATACGCGGCCTCAAGTTCCTTGATCCAGTGGGGCAACCGTTTCATCCGTTGCGTGAGACGCCCAAAGAACGGCCGCGCCCAGGCAGCAATCCCCTCCCCCAGCGCCCGCAACCGCCGGCGGAGGCGCGTCGCCAAAATCCGTTGCTTTAACCGCAGCTCGCGCTCGGCCGGTATGGTTTCAACATTCAAGGTCTTAAGACGGGGTAACTTCCGGCCCACGATCACCACAATCCCCAGGATACACCCCAAGAGTAAAAAGATGGCGATAAGATCGTAGACCATACGAGGAAATAACCACCGCGGGGAACAAAAAAACGTCGGGAGGTTGGCGACCACCGTCATTACCTACCGGACGCGACCCGCGCTACCGCACAACCCCCTGGGAACCCCTTGCGGATTGATTCCCCGCGGCAGAGCCGCGGGGATATGGAGCACATCAACGTGACCGCGCGGCGCGCGCGAGGTGCGCCGCTCTGCAGCCTGCACCAGGTCTTTAATGGGGACGAGCATGATTGAAGTGGAGGAGCAAGAGGTAAGGAGTAAGTGGTAAACCGATGATGTATGTGCCACGCCCTCCTTACTTCTGACCCCTGCCAGCGGCGGCGTTAATGAGGTCAACAAACTGACTCACGTTGAGGCTGGCCGCGCCGACTAAGACGCCGGCAACGCGCGGCAGTCGCGTAAACGCGGCGACATTTGAAGGATTGACGCTGCCGCCATAAATGATGGGGACCCGCGCGTTGCGGGTCGCCGCCCCAAACAGATCGGTGACGACGTGGGCAATGACCTCACACGCATACTGCACCTCGGGCGGCGTGGCTTCGATGCCAACCCCGCCGGTGCTGATCGCCCAGACGGGTTCATAAGCCACCACCAGCCGTTCCCGCGCACCCAAAACGACACCTTGCAGGGCCGTTTGCAGCTGGCGGATGAGCACGTAATCTTTCTGTTGGTCACCGCGCTGCTGCCAATCCTCGCCCACGCAAACCATGGGAACCAACCCGGCGCGCAACGCCGCGATCACCTTGCGGTGCACCTGCTCGTCGGTTTCCCCCACGTGTTGACGGCGCTCGGAATGGCCCAAAATCACAAACCGGCACCCGGCGGCATAGACATCGCCGGGAGAAACCTCCCCGGTATACGCGCCGGTAACTTCCCAAAAACAATCTTGCGCGCCCAGGCCAATCCGGCTCCCCTTGATTTTTTCCCCCACCGCCGTCAGGCTGACGTGCGACGGGCACACCACCACCTCAACGTCCGCCGGGAGGATCCGCTCCTGCCGGACCATCGCGCCGGCTAACGCCACGCTCTGGGCGGCATCCAACTTCATTTTCCAATTGGCCACCACCAACATACGACCTACGCGCGCGGCAGATACCAGGACAGCAAGGCTGACCCGCTGACCAGAAGCATAACCATGATGCCGCCGGCGATCAAAATGCCCAAGGCCAGCCACGGCACGGCGCGATGAGCGGGAATCCCCAAGAGCCACGCCGCCAGCGCCCCGCTCCACGCCCCGGAAAACGGGACCGGCAACGGCGTCGCGGTAAACAGCAACAACGCCGCCACGCCATACCGCTGATATTTAGCCGTGAATTTGTTGCGGGTGTGGGCAAACACCCAGTCAATCGCGCGGCGAGTGAACGGCACATGCGCATGCAAAATCCGCGTCACCGGTTCAGCCCCAAGAAAAACAATCACCACCGCCAAAAAACTTCCCGCCACCGAACTGACGTAGGCCACCCAAATCGGCAAACCAAACCGCAACACGGCAACCGGCAAGGCCACCGAGAGCTCCACCGACGGAATCAACGCGATCAGCGCCGTGGCGATCGGCAAAGGAATGTGCGCCAAGGCGTTGATGAGCGATTGCACCATGGATCTTGGACCTGGTTGAAATATGAGTAGAGACAGTATACCATAACGCCTCCGGCCGAAACACCCTCCCATCAGTTCGGTCAACATCCGGTGGCGAAAATTCCATCGCCTCTACCCACCGAGGGTTGGCCAGCGGTAACTCGCAAACACCCACCGCGCCAGGCGCAGCGTCTCGCGCCAGCGCTCCTCGGCCGACGCCGCGGAAAGCACCGCCAGCGTGACGCGATGTCCCTCAACTTCAACGGCCACCACCAGGTTGTAACCAACCTCCTCAAGGTACCCGGTCTTGCCGCCGACAATCTGCAGGCCGGACGTTACCGGCGCGTTCAGCAGGTGGTTGGTTGACTCCACTCGCCGCGAGGCGCCCGTGTTGTGAATGGTAAAGGTGTAGGAACGCTCTTGGAGCGCCGCGTTCAGCTCCGGCGACTCCAGCGCCACGGCCAGCAACGTGGCGACATCGCGCGCGTTGCCGACGTTTTGGGGCTCAAGCCCGGCGGGATCAACCAGTATGAAACTCTCCAGACCCAAAGCGTCAGCTTTGACGTTCATGGCGCGCGCAAACGCCGGCAGCGGCAACCCGGTCGAACGCGCCAATGCCACGGCGGCTTCGTTGGAGGAGGAAACCAGCATGACCTGGAACAAATCGCGCACCGTCACCTGTTCGTTCGGCACGAGCACCACTCGTCCGCCCGGCCGTTGGTCGGACGCTTGGATGGTGACCAGCGCCGACCAGTCCGGGTGCTGATCAAGGACCACGAGCGCGGTCATCAATTTCGTCAAACTCGCCAAAGGGTAAACAGCGGTTGCGCCGTGCTGAAAGAGCACCTGGCCCGTGGTCACGTCGCGCGCCACCGCGCCGCCGACGGCCACGGCGGGGGCGGGCGCCGCGGCCGCCACGATCGCCGGTGTCGGCAGTACCGGTCGCACCATCGCGGCCGGGCGAACGGGAACCATTCCGGTTGCCGGCCACTGTAGGGTTACCAACGTGATGACGGCGTGCAATAGCCAGCGCATCATATTAAAAATTTACGTCAGACATTGAACGGGTAGCAAACCCTACCCTCCGGTCAATCGTCCTGGTCAAACTGTCCTCGGCGAACAGGATAAAGCCCGTATCCATTATCGTCCGCGGTCATCGTCGTACGGTTACGATGCCCGT
>CAYJVS010000095.1:0-4334 GCA_964373635.1 uncultured Gammaproteobacteria bacterium | reverse complement strand
CGCCGGACAAGTCGCCGCGCACCACGGCACCACCGCCACCGCCAGCACCGGCCGGTGGGGAGGAAGGCGCCGGTTGCCCAGACCGAAATTCGTACGCGCCGACGTCAACCGCGCTGCCCAACGGCCGGCGGACACCATCCCGATCGGCGCTGACGTCCGGCAGCAAGATACCGGCATCCACGGGCGACGCTCCCGCCACGAGGTGATAATTGTTTGTGGCAACGTCAACAAAGACGGTTGGACCCACCGCCAGGTTGGAAGGATCCACGGCCTCGGGTGGTTTGGTCGGGCCAAGCATGAGGTTATTTTTTACGGTCAACCCAGCACCGTAGGCACAGCCGCTGCCGCAGGCATCAAAGAACTGCAGATTCCGTGCGCCGAACGTATTGTGGTACAGCTTAAGGTCTTCAATTCTGTCTTCATAGCGAATGGCTTTGTCGTTATCGTAAAAAACATTGTTGAAGGCGGTGATACGGGCGCCACTGTTCCCCGGTCCGCGCAGGCGCAAGGCAATTTCGTTGTCATAGAACGTGTTGCCCTCAACGATTGCCGTGACGTTTTCTTTGAGGTTGAGGGCGGCTTCATTGGTCAAGAGCGGCAGATTGCGCCACCCGTTAAACGTGCTGTTTTTTACCGTGACCGTGGAACGGGCGGCATTGGTTGCGGCGGCCACGGTCTTGGTATCCAGGGCGTTTTCCCCCACGCGAAAGCCGGCGGAAAACCCGGCGGCGGCCGTGGGCAAGGGACCTGCCCAGAAGTGAGAGTTTTCGATGCGCAGGTCCCAGGGGGCATTCATGCGATCCGGGTCAAATTGCACCGCGTCGCCGGAAACGTAGTAAATCTCGGTCTCGCGGATGACGAAGTTGCGCACTCGCGAGCCCGTGATGCCGTGGGCGTCGGCTTGGACCGTGTCGCTGCCGGCCAGGCAGTGGTGAATGGCGGAACGCTCAATTAAAATGCCTTCACGGTCGCCAACCGCGGCCGCGGCGCTCACATCAATGCAATTTCTGGTGGTATTTTTGACCTCCACGTCGCGCAGGATGGTAAAACTGCCGTCGCCGCGCATCTTTATCGGCCGATCCGCGCCAAACTGGCCATCAAAAACCAACCCTTCAAAGGTATGGTGGGGATGATTGATGGCAAGCACATTGCCGAGGTTGGTGACCACCACTTGCCGTGGGTTGACGGCTTTCAAGGTAATCCTCTGGTTTTCTACGCCTGCACGCTGGGTAGCGAGCACTTCCCGATAGGTCCCGTCACTGACTACTATGGTTTGACCGGGCTGGGCCACTCCAAGCGCTTTTTGGATCGTTTTGAATGGCGCGCCCGGACTGCCGGGGTTGGCGTCATTGCCGTTGGTGGCAACGTGAAGCGCATTGGCCCCTGGCGTTTTCACGCAGCCACTGGCATCAAAGGTGCAGCTCGTGGAGCAGCGCAAAACACCCGCATCAAAACCCTGGGTTTGGCAGGTTTGCTGGTTAAGATTCGCGCCGTCGCACTGCTCGGCGCCGTTGATGACGGCATCGCCGCAACGCGGCGTTAACACCGCTACCTGACACGCGCTCCAACCGTTACACGGGGCGTTACAGGTCCGCGTGCCGGTCTGGCCGCCTTCGGTGCAACTTTGGGTGTTGCCGTCGCAGACCTCGGGTGTTTCGATGATGCGATTGCCGCAGCTGGCAACCGGTGGCGGTAGTAAAGCCGCGGTACGACCTTGGGCAATGGCCACGAGATCACCGGATGCCAAGGTAATGTTTTCGAGATAAACGGTGCCAGCGTCCGTCGCGCTGACCGGGTGAACCGTGGCGCCGGTTGTCACCGTGTACGCGGTGTTCGGCTTGAGATCAGCAAACAGCAGGCGAAAATTTCCGCTCACCCCAGCGGGCAGCGTGAGACTGCCAGATACCAGCGGTGTGTAGGTGGGATTAAAAAGTCCAATCGAATCGCCGACACGCGCGCCAACCAAACCCGTGCCCTCCAGCAAGGTCATTTGACCTGAAGGTTGCAGTTGGCCCGAGTCGGTGGTCTCCATGGCCATCAAATAGAGATTATCAGTCTTGAGCTGCGGATCGGTGACGTGAAACCGCCAGAGGCCGCCAAGGCCCCCCATATCGCCAGTGGTCCCAAAGCCGTTCCGGTACTGCTCTTGGCCGCCGAAGGTGTCATCCACGTCAATGGCGTACCGTTGCCCTGCTCCTCCGAGTTTGTGGATGGTGGGGCGCTCGGGCAAAAGCACAGTGAAAAACAGGCGGCCGTGCGCTGGAGGTTGGCTACCAACCTTCGCATACTCGCTGTAGCTCACTCCAGTGTACGACTGCGTATTGGTGATGGTGACGGTGGAGGCGTCCTTTATGACCCAGTGTCCGGCAGTCCGGCTCTCTCCAACTACTGGCGAACCAAAATTTGAGGACACGACCGGTTCCTGGACCGTATTAAAGGTCAGATGCGGCTGTACACTGGTCCCATCGGTTTTAACACGGTCAAACAGCAGAAAATAGTCCTTCTCACCTGGGAACCAGACGAACTGGCGGTCGCTGGAATTCACCGCGTTTTTGGGCAGTCCCGTAAAGGAATTTGATTGTCCCGCAAAGTACAGGGAGGCGTCTCCGGCCGAATAGCCGTATTTATCTGGAACAACCGCCGCACCTCGTAAAAAACCAATCTTTTTGGTGAACTTCGTGACGTCCCGTTCATCGCCACGACAACCGTCATGGTTCAATCCACCATCACCGCTAGACCCAAAGGGGATATAGGCACCGTAATCGCCGGGGCGATACAGGACGAGGTGGTTGTACCGCGGTTCCGGCTGCGGCCAGCCATAGTCGTGCGAGAATCCGCGCTTGTGCGTCAGGAGCATCCCGCCGTTCTTCCAAATCCAGACGGTGTTCATGGTGAACCCATCCGAGCGAAAACAGGGGTGTTCGCTGATCGCGTGGCCGGCATAGGTGGCATCGTAGTCGTTCCAGCGCGACCGCATGAAGGTACGCGCGATCGGACCGGGCAGAATGAGGTTTGGCGCCAACCCGGATTCTGAAGGAGACTTGGGTGATCGCAGGGGATCGCCGAGGAGCACGGCGTAGAAAAACAGGTCATACTCCGCGCCTGGTAACCTCGGGGAAACCGCCCACGCGGCGACGTCGGCCAACGCGGTCTCGCCCGCCCGCCCGAGGTAGTTGGTGGCGATACCAAGGATTCGTTTGTAACTCCAGTGATTGAGGTTAAAGGTATCAGCGTAGGTTTGGTGCATCTTCATAAAATACCACGGCCCGGGTCCATCCTCACGGTGCGGCAGCGTGTCGTGGATCATCCACTGGGGAAGCTCCTTCCAGAAATTCCCGGCTTGAAAAAAATCCATTGCCGTGGCGGTGTAGATCGCCTCCACCAATGGAACAAAAGGGTCAGAATACTGCAGGTAACCGATCTCCTGATCCATCGCGCCACCGAAGAGATGTTCCATCCGCGACAAACTCCCCACCGGCCCCCATAACGTCCGCCGCATGAGTTCATCCACCATCCGGGTACCCGCGGCACCGGCATTCTCGAAGCTCACCTGACCGGATCCCTGAATATGCACCTGAATTGGCATCAAAACATCATCACCGGCGAAGGACAAGGGGTTGATAATCTCCATCCCCCGTTGACTTCCATAAGCGTGTCCCCCCGCGTTTAAGGAGCGGGGGTTACACCGGGCATCCACGGTCCAATCTGAAATCGGAAAATCACTGCTGCAGCCCACCGGCCAGACGTGGACGCCGTCAATCAGCCGTCCAATCACGCGCTGTTTCTCCTCTGGGGTCAGCAGGTCGTTGAGCCAGTCGTAGCCAACGGCCAAGAGCATGTAGGCGCGCGTACCCACATTGTCCCCGAAGTTAGGGAAGTGTACGGTAGTGGCCTGCACCAGGCTGGCGAGCGCCAGCAGGGCCTCTTTTCCTTTCTGTCCGTACCGATCCCGCGGATACAGGAAATTGAATCCAGGGATATCGGTTCCCAGTTGATAAATCATGCCGTACGCCTCGATGGCTTTGAAGGTTTCAAAGACCCGAACATTTCTCGGCAACCCATCGGCAACAATGCTGAAATCGAAGTTTATCTTGGCATGGGCGACATCTAAAACCTGGGCTTGGAACAGCCGCCGGCCCAGATCGGATTGGATGATTTTGGCCACAATGGCGGCTTTGTTTTCCGGCGTGATGAACAGCCGGGGATGGCCGGAGCGGACCGTGTAGGGAGGAATTTCTCCGCGCATCAAAGCTGCCACGTCATACGTCTGCGGTGCGGCCGCCCGCGCCACCTTTGGGCGGACGTTTATGGTTGGCCCGACGCTGACGTCGCGC
>CAYJVS010000094.1:0-4345 GCA_964373635.1 uncultured Gammaproteobacteria bacterium | reverse complement strand
GTGTCTTGGCTCGAACCGGCTCGTGCCTGGGTTAAATCCTTGAATCAAGCGGATAATCTGCTTTTGTCTGGGGATAAATCAGAAATGACAACATTTCTAAAACAAATCGGCTCGAACCATATTTTGATTGATAAATCCTTTTCCTTTTCGCCAAAAAAGCCCTTTCAAGTTCTAGCCGAGCGGCGGCTTTGCCGCCGCGAGGCAACTTCTGATAATTTGCATTTTCCCAACTGGCGGAGAGGGCGGGATTCGAACCCGCGAACCCTTGCGGGTTACACGCTTTCCAAGCGTGCGCACTAGGCCTCTATGCGACCTCTCCGTGATGTTTAGGTGGAGTAGCCATCATGTATCTACGCAGCTACCATTAAAACAAATTTACACCACTTGGTCAATCAAGATTGTTGAGCATTGCGCCCCTACCGCCACCACCATTGTCCAGTGCCACAACACCCGCTATAATGATGGAGGTCGCTCGTGGAGGCGATTTTGTTCTTCCAACCCCGTACAATTTTTTTGGAGGCGCCCTTTGCAAAAATATAGACTCTCTGCGGCCGCCAAACCGGGCAGGCACATTCCGTTGCAGCCGCTGTGCGGGTGCGCCCAGAAACTCAAGGTCGTTTTAACCGCTGGGCCGAAGCGCTACGCCCGCGTTGCCTGCGGCAAGCCTACCGAAGTTGACATTGAGTGGACCCGCGGAAGGTGGGAAGCCGGTTGGGGCGGCACCTTGACGGCGCGACTGCTGGGACCTTCAACACCCCCGGAACCGCCGGAGATGGCAGGCAAGCCGGCGCCGCTTAAACCGGCACCGCCATCGGACGCCGCCCACGCCAAGCCGGAAGAACCTCCGACCGTTCCTCCTGACGCCAGCGCTTAGCCTTGGTGCTCGCCCAGACCCCCCCTGCGTAACCGCGGGGGGAATTTTATGCCCGCGTTTGCCTCGCCCATGGCTCGGGCGTACAATGGGGGTGCTGATGGTATCGTACACCCTCACCCAACCCTCTCCCTGAGGGAGGGGGAAGAAGGATCGGGTGGTGACGTTACCATCTGACGAAACCAAAACGGGCCTCGTAACCGAATGACGTAACCGTACTTCCCCAAAAACCATGGACCCCAAAGAAGAGATTAAAACGCGGCTGGACATCGTGGACGTCATCAACGAGTACGTCGCGCTCAAACCCGCCGGGGCGAACCACAAGGCGCTGTGTCCTTTTCACACCGAAAAGACGCCGTCGTTCATGGTGTCGCGCGAACGGCAGATGTGGAGGTGTTTTGGATGTTCCGAGGGGGGTGATCTTTACTCCTTCGTGATGAAAATGGAAGGGTTGGATTTTCCCGGGGCGTTGCGGCATTTAGCCCAGAAAGCCGGCGTGACCATCCGGCGCGGCGACCCGGCCGTTGCCAGCCACAAAAACACGCTTCTGGAAATCGTCCAGGCCGCCGCTAACTTTTGGCAGACGCTCCTTTTGGAGTCGCCCCAAGCCGCGGCTGCCCGCGCGTACCTCAAGCAGCGCGGGGTCAGCGATAGCGCGGTCCAGGCGTTTCAGCTCGGCTTTGCCCCCGACAGTTGGGACGCCACCGGCCAGCACCTCCGCGATCGCGGATTTTCCGAGGCTGATCTGTTCGCGGCAGGACTAATGGTCAAAAAAGAGCGCGGCGCGGGATTTTACGACCGCTTCCGAAACCGGTTGATCTTTCCCATTCACGATGCGCACGGGACCGTGGTCGGTTTCGGGGGCCGCGCGTTAGCGGACGGGCCCGACGCCGGCGCCAAGTACATCAACACGCCCCAAACGGCGATCTATAACAAAGGACTCGTGGTCTTTAACCTCCACCGCGCCAAGCCGGACATCCGCACCGCCAATGCGGCGGTGTTGGTGGAAGGCTACATGGATGCCCTTGCCTCCTGGGAAGCCGGAGTTAAAAACGTCGTGGCCGTCGCCGGCACGGCGTTAACCGGCGACCAGGTTAAGCTCTTGAAGCGGTTTACCGCCAATCTTGCCATCGCGTTTGACATGGACCCGGCGGGCGCGGCCGCGGCGTGGCGCGGCATTGACGTGGTGTTGCAAGCGGAATGCGGCGTGCGGGTCATCACCTTGCCGTTTGGCAAAGACCCGGATGAATGCGTGCGCCAAGATCCCGCGGCCTGGCGGCAAGCCATTTCGGGGGCCGTTGAGTTCATGCAGTACTGTTTTACCAAAACCCTGGCCCAGTACCCCCCCACGGACGCGACCAATAAAAAACTCGCGGCAAAAACGCTCTTGGAGGTTATCGGCAAACTTGGCAACCGAATTGAGCAAACCCATTGGCTGCAGCAGCTTGCCAACAACCTTAGTGTGCCGGAGCTTATCCTGCGCGAGTCGCTGCCGGCTCGCCGCGCCGCTTCCCGCGCCGGCGGCATGGCATCAACTCCCTCCCGTCCGGTCGGACGCGAGCGTGGGTTGCTCCTGGAGGAGCGGTTGGTCGCGCTACTGTTATATCAGCCGTCCCAGCTTGCCGCTGCCTTGCAGTGGGTGGGGCCCGAGCAGTTCCAAGACCGGCGGTACGGCGACCTTTACGCGCGGCTGGCCGTGTACTATAATGAAGTCAGCGCGGGAGACGGCGCCACATTCGCCGAGGATCAATTTTCCGCCTGGCACGCGCGTCAGGCCAATCGGCGCGCCGAACTTGACGAGGTGGCGCAGACCTTGCTGTTTATCGCGGAGCGCGAGTATGGGACGTTTGCCGAGGCGCAAATTGCCAGCGAAGTGGCGACCATTTGCACCGACCTGCGCCGCGAGTTTTTGCGCCGGCAGCTCAAACGCATTCAGGTGGAACTCCGCGCGGCGGAGCTTACCCGCCAAGCCGACGCCATTGATCGGCTGACGCGGCAGTTCTCCGAACTCGCTTCGCAACTGTATTTGTTGGAGACGTAACATCACCGACCACGTTCGCGCTATTGTCAGGCACGCGCGGGATTTGAACGCCGGGCGCCGGTGAGGATGGCTGACCGGTGTTTTTGGCGTGGCGGCGGCAACGCGGTGTTGAACGAATGCCCGTATGCCCCGTTAGACAACCTTGATTCCAAGCCCTAAGGGCCGTATGATCATTTGTTGGGGTAATATTTTCAAAGTTGTCTAACGGGGTATGCGAAAGGCCAGAAAAAGCGCCCGCAAGAAAAGCGCGAAAAAATCCGCGGGCAAGCCCGTGCCGCCGGCTAAGGTTGAAGCGCCGGCCGCGGCGTTTACGCGCCTCAAGCGCAAAGGTCGGCTGCGGGGATTTTTGACCGAAGAGGAGATGCTCCAGGCCTTGCCGGAAGTCGAAGAGTACCTGCCCGAGTACGAGCAGTTGCTCGACGAGTTGGATCATGCCGGCGTGCAGGTCGTGGAGCTTGACGGCGGGTATTTGGACAAAGCCAAAGCGCCGGAACTCCTGCTGGAGAAAATCGGGATTAAAGCCGGCGGCAAAAAGCGGATTGACATCGGCGACGTGTCCGCGGATTCAATTCAGATGTACCTGCGCGAGATCGGTAAAGTCCCGTTGCTCAAACCCGACGAGGAAATCGCGCTGGCCAAGCGCGCCGAACGCAACGATCAAGAAGCCAAACGCCGGCTGATTGAAGCCAACCTCCGGCTGGTGGTGTCCATTGCCAAGCGCTTCACCGGCAAGTCGCTGTCGCTATTGGACTTGATCCAGGAGGGCAACATTGGCCTGTTTCGCGCGGTGGAAAAATTTGATTACCGCAAGGGCTACAAGTTTTCCACCTACGCCACCTGGTGGATCCGTCAAGCCATCACGCGGGCGCTGGCTGACCAGTCGCGCACCATCCGCATCCCGGTGCACATGGTGGAGACCATCAACAAGTTCAAACAGATTGAACGCCAACTGATTCAGGACCTCGGCCGTGAGCCGCTGCCCGAGGAAATCGCCGCCGAAATGGGCGAGGCGATTGACAAAATCCACCACATCATTAAGATTAGCCAAGACACCATTTCCATTGAAACCTCGGTGGGCGAAGACGACGAGGACAGCACGTTGGAGGATTTCATTGAGGACGTCAAAACCGTCACGCCCGACCGGGTCGCGGCGCTGCAGCTGCTGCGCGAGTACGTCGGCAAAGTCATTTTGGATCTCACCCCCCGCGAGCAAAAAATCCTGGAAATGCGGTTTGGGCTGTTGGACGGCGTGTCGCATACCCTGGAAGAAGTCGGCAAGGAGTTTGACGTCACGCGCGAACGCATCCGCCAAATTGAGGCCAAAGCGCTGGAAAAAATCTCCAAGCACGGCGACGTGGCGAAGTTGAAAGATTACTAATTGCAATTGTTTATTCCGGGGTAGCTCAATGGCAGAGCGGCGCGCTGTTAACGCG
>CAYJVS010000093.1:0-4409 GCA_964373635.1 uncultured Gammaproteobacteria bacterium | reverse complement strand
ATAGTGCACGAAGCTGCCCTCGTCGGCGATGATCAAGGTGCGCTCAAACTGACCCATCTGGGAGGCGTTGATGCGGAAATAGGCCTGCAGCGGCAGCTCGACGTGGACATTCGGCGGCACGTAGATGAACGAACCGCCCGACCATACGGCCGTGTTGAGGGCCGCGAACTTGTTATCGTTGGGGGGGACGATAGTGTTGAAGTACTCCCGCACCAGCTCCGGGTACTTCTGGGTGGCGGTTTCAACGTCGGTGAAAATCACCCCCTGCTTGGCGATCCGCGGCAGGATGCTGTGGTAGACGTTTTCCGAATCGTACTGCGCCCCGACGCCGGCGAGAAACTCCTGCTCGTACTTCGGCAGCTTGAGACGGTCAAATGTCCGCCGGATGCCGGGCGGCACGTCGTTCCAGTCCTGGGCCTTGCGTTCGGCGGGCTTGATGTAGTAGGTAACGGCGTCAAACGCCAGGCCAGAAAGATCCGCGCCCCAGGCCGGCAGCGGGCGCTGGAGAAAATATTTGAGACCTTGGTGCCGCAGCTCCCGCATCCAGGCGGGCTCGCGCTTCTGCTCGGAAATGAAATCTACCACCGCCGGCGACAGACCTTGGGGCGACCGCAGGACGGAAACATCTGGATCCGGAAAGCCGTAACGGTATTCTTGCTTTGACTTAACCAGCTCGGTCAGGTGATCAGACATATCGGTAGAGCATCAGGAATCAGAAATTACGCCATCAGAACGAACGTCAATCCCCGCGGCATCTCCGTGATGCGTGATGCTTGATTCTCAATTCGCAACCAATGGTTCATACCCCATCCGTTCCACTTCCACCGCCAGCGCCGCTCCCCCCGACTGGATGATGCGTCCCGCTACCATCACGTGCACCGCGTCCGGGGATAAAAATTGCAGGATCCGATGGTAGTGGGTAATCAACAATATCGCCGTTCCCTGCCGATGAAAGTCGGCAATCGCGCCCGCCATCAGCTTGAGGGCGTCAATATCTAAACCGGAATCCGGCTCATCGAGCAGGGCGAGCTTGGGCTGCAACATGGCTAACTGCACCATTTCGGATTTTTTTTTCTCGCCGCCGGAAAGGCCCTCGTTGACCTCGCGCCGCGCCAATTCCGGGGGGAGTTTCAGGCGTTCCAGCAGCGAAACTAACCGCGCATCGGCGGGATCGGAAGCTTGCGGCGTTGCCGAATGTTTCGCGCCCGCCGCCGGCGCTGGACATCGCGCCTGCCGCGCCGCCGAAAGAAACTGCGCCAGGCTTAACCCCGGAATTCCAATCGGGTATTGAAACGCCAACAGCATCCCGGCGCGGGCCCGCGCATCCGGCGTCAAGGGCAGGAGATCAACGCCAGCCAAAGTAACCGTACCGCCGGTAACCGTCACCAGCGGCGACCCGGCCAACGCCAACGCCAACGTGGTTTTGCCCGAGCCGTTCGGCCCCATCAGGACGTGCAGCTCGCCAGCGGCGAGGGTCAAACCCACCCCGCGCAAAATCGGTTTGTTCTCCACCGTGGCGGTGAGATTGCGGACAACCAGGAACGGCGACGTCATCGGATTTGGGCCAAGGTGAGGTGTCGCAATGCTCGCTGCAGCCGGCTGTCCACGGTTCGCCACCAGGCTTGCGCGCCGCAATCACCGCCGCACGGGCAGCGCCGGGCCGACGGCGGGCGCGGGCAGGGGGCAAGCCGCCGGTTTGGTTCCAGCGCGGCGATGATGGCATTGAGGCTGATGGCGGCAGGAGCCTTGGCGAGCCAGTAGCCGCCATTCGCGCCCTCAAAACTCGCCACCAGCCCGGCGTGACGGAGCCGCCGGGCAATCTGCGCCAGGTACCGATACGGCAAGCGGAGTTCGCGCGCCACGGATTGCAGCGGCACCGGCGCGACCTGACGGCCGCGGCGTTTCAGCGACCGGAGTAATTGCACCGCGTAAGCGACTTTCGCGGAGAAAGCGAGCATAACGATCTATGACCAATGCAGTGCCAGTTTACTGCCGCATGCTCGCCGCGTCAAGGTCGGACGCCGGCCGCGGCGGGAACGTTGGCTCCCGGGCCGGCGTCAGCTATACGGCGATTCGGTTCGCCGCCACGCCCAGCTGCAGTAATTCCTTCTTGACGTACACCACCATCGGGGGCGGACCGCACACCATCCAGCGCGGGACGGTGATGTCGGGAACGTGGCGGGCAATCATCGCCGCGTCCACCATCCCCCGCTCCCCGGGCCAGTCCGGCGGCCAGGCATTCGTCAGGATGTAGGTAACGCGCAGACGGGAATTCTGGGCCGCGAGGACTTCCAGCTCGGCGTGGTAGATGAGATCGGCATCGGTTTTATTGCAAAACAGGAGCGTCAACGGATTTTTTGCCCCCCGCAGCGCGCAATCGCGGATAAGGCTCATAAACGGCGTAATGCCGGTCCCGCCGGCAATGAACGCCACGGCCTCCCCATCACCTTCATCCAAACGGAAGCGGCTGGCAATCGGGGCGCTGATCAACACGGTGTCGCCGGCCGCCAACTGAAAAAGTTGACTTGAGATCATGCCCACCCGCTTGATGGCCAGCTCAAACGCCGGCCCTGTACGCGGCGAACTGGCAAACGAATACGGCCGCCGGCGACTGCCATCCACCGTCAACAAACAATGCTGGCCCGGGAGGAAGCGGTAGCTAGCCGCCTCGGGCAAGAGCGTGAACACCCGCGTATCGTGCGTGGTGTTCCGCAGCGAGACAATCTTGGCGGTGATGTCTAACGGAATGGCCATACCCGGTGGCACAACTTCGAGGACCGAATCACGCGTAAACTCCAGTTAGAACGGTTGGCACTACCTCCCCTCGGGCAGCCCGCGGTCGCGGGGCCGGGTCGTATCTGAACCGACGTTCCGGACATCCGATGTCCGGAGTGTGTCCGGAGTGCGACTTGCGAAGTTGCGCCACCGGGCATACGTTCATTATCCATGAAATGTCCGCCGCTGGCCAGGGCAATAAACTCGCTCGCTTTCGCTCGCTCGTTTTCGTGAGCGGGGCAGTAACCCCGCACACGACCAAGGGGGTTCACAACCCCCTTGGAACCCCTTGCGGATTGGTTCCCCGCGGCAGAGCCGCGGGGTATAAGAGCAAATAAATATCCCGCTCCGGTGACTGGGAGCGGGAAAAGACGGGACGCGTCAGCCGCCGCCAAGAAGCGTGGCGCACGCAAACTCTTCGGGGCTGATCCGGCGGCCGTACAGGAGAAGACGATAAACGACCAAAAGATCATGACGGGTAACGCGCCGAAACCCTAGACAATTATCGGGACGGATACCGCGGGGGTCGCTCGGGATCTGCCAGTCCCAATTTTCAAATGGCGCGGTACACCAAACGGGGCGGCAGACCACGCGCACATAAAAATGCCGCCGACAACGCTCAAGCCAACAGTACCAGGATTGGTACGCCAGATGGAGAATCTTTCGGCGAGACCCCGCTCCGCCGCCGGCCTGTTTGAGCCGCTTTCGTGCCTGATGAATCAGTTGCCGCAAGGGAGCGTGCAAGCTGATGAAATCAAACCGTGAACCTTGCATTACGCACCTCGCGCAACCGGATGAAACGAATGATGACAAAGAACCACACTCCCCTTATCCTACGTCCCTTGACCCGCGGTCGTCAATACGCCCGGCATGCGGCGCGTTTCCGGCCGGCTGATTTCAGCAATCATGGTACAACGCGAACTCGTGGGGGTGCGGCCGCATATCGAGCTGGGCGATTTCGTCGCGCTTCAACTCAAGCCACTGCTGGATGAACGCGCGGCTAAACACCCCGCCCGCGGTCAAAAATTCGGCATCGGCCTCAAGCGCCGCCAATGACTGCCCCAGGGAACCGGGCACGGACTTGACCTGTCGCGCGCGCTCCGGCGGCAGGGCGTAGATATTTTCATCAATCGGCGCGCCGGGATCCAAACGCTGGGCGATCCCGTCCAGCCCGGCCAAAAGCATGGCCGCAAACGTCAGGTAGGGGTTGGCGGACGGATCCGGCGGACGAAATTCCAGGCGCTTGGCCGCGGGCGCATCCGAGTAGGCCGGAATGCGAATCGCCGCGGACCGGTTGCGCTGGGAGTAGACCAAGTTGACCGGGGCCTCGTAGCCCGGAACCAGCCGCTTGTAGGAATTGGTCGTCGGCGCCGCGAACGCCAAAATCGCCGGCGCGTGGTGTAAGAGTCCGGCGGCAAAATGCAGCGCCAGTTCGGATAAACCGGCGTAGCGGCCGCCGGCGAACAGCGGGATGCTCCCCTGCCAGAGCGACACGTGCGTGTGCATGCCCGAGCCGTTGTCGCCGAAAATCGGCTTGGGCATGAACGTCGCCACTTTACCGTGCTGGCGCGCCACCCCCTTGGCCACGTACTTGTACAGCATCATCTGATCGGCCATCTTCAGCAGCGGCGCGT
>CAYJVS010000092.1:0-4425 GCA_964373635.1 uncultured Gammaproteobacteria bacterium | reverse complement strand
AAATACGTCAAACGCCGCGGAACCAGGGCTGCCGGTAAACGCGACAACAGTTGGCACGCGTACTCCCCCACCCCGGACGGGAAAGGCTCGGCCAGGCAGCGGGCATCAACCACGAGCGCCGATGGTTCGCTTGACCGGTTGTTTTTTACCGGGGTACAATTATCCATAGCTCCTTGTAAAAACCTTGGCTCCGGTTATTTAAGGATCGGCCATGTATCAATCCATTCCCAATGCGATTTCGTGGTCTCGGGCCATGGTCGCCCCTCCGCTACTGGTGCTGGCGCTGTATTCGACGGAAAGTCCCGCCTGCCACGTCCTGGCTTTAGGCCTGATGGGATATGTCATCCTCTCGGACTGGTTAGATGGGCGGCTGGCGCGGCGCTGGAAGGTAATCTCGCCCCGGGGAAAGCACTTGGACCCCTTGGCTGACAAGGTCGTGGAGTTGACCGTGTACGCGACGTTGGCGTGGCTCTACGGCTGGTGGCTCTTGTGGGTGCTTTTCATCTGGATCACGGTGCGCCATGTCATCATTACGGCACTACGCATGTTCGCGACGCGCGTGAACGTTTGCATCGCGGCGCGCTGGAGCGGAAAAATCCGCACGGCACTTTCGTTTGGTTTAGCCTTTGCGCTCCTCGCCCGCGTGCCGTACCGCACCGGTCAACCCCATTGGATGATTCACTACAGCCACCAGATTCCCTTCTGGCTCCTGGACGTTTTAGTCTGGATACTGATCGCCGTCACGCTCATTTCACTGGTTGATTACGTGCGCAGCACGGCGCGGTGATCTTCCGCGTCAAATAACCACGACCAAAACATTTGTCAGGGCGACGCCAGTTCGCCCTGATTTTTTTCTTCCCGCCGCCCGACCGGCTGCACCACCACCGCCCGGCCCTCGCGGATGGCATCCACGGCTTGATGACCGGCCCAGCGCCGCGCGTGCACCGCCTGCCATTCGGACTCGACCAGCCCGCGGATCCGCCGGCGAAATTTCTCCACGCCAAACTGCTCGGCGTGACGCCGGATGGCGGCCGGCGCGAACTGCTCGGGGCGGAAGCGGATGACCGCGTCCGCCAGCGCTTCCCAGCTCTGCTCTTCAAACAGCGCGCCAGTCACGCCCGGCACCACCGTTTCCATCGCCCCGCCGGCCACGTAGGCAATCACCGGCCGACCGCTGGCCATGGCTTCCACCGCGGTAATGCCAAAATCCTCCACTTGCGGATGAATGAACGCCAAGCAGCGGGCAAAGCGGCCGGCCAGCGCCGCGCGATCCAGATACCCTAGAAATTCGATGTTGCGTTTCGCCTGGCGTTGCAGACCCAATCGCTCCGGACCCTCGCCAAAAATTTTTAACGGCAGCCCCAGGCGGTTGAACGCGGCCACCACCAGGTCAAAGCGTTTATACGGCACCAGCCGCCCGCCGGTCAAAAAGTAGCGCTCGGACTTGCCGGCGACATAAAAGTTGGCAACGGCCACGGGCGGGTACATGACCACGGCCTCGCGCCGGTAGTACTTGGCGATCCGCTCGGCAACATTTTTGGAATTGGCGACAAAACGGTCCACCCGCTGGGCCGCGAGCTGGTCCCAAGCGCGCAGCCGCGTCAACAAGCGCCGGATGGCCCACTTGACGGCCCGCGGGTAAGGCAAATCGTTCACGTACTGGTGCGTGTCCGACCACAGGTACCGGGTGGGCGTGTGACAATAGCAAATGTGCACGGTGTTGGAGCGCGTGATGACGCCTTTGGCGAAGGCCGAGCAGGACGACAGCACCACGTCGTAACCGCGCAGGTCGTAGCTTTCCGTCGCCGTCGGCATGAATGGCAGATACCACTGCGGGTGATGCCGGGCGCCGGGGAAGCGCTGCAAAAAGGAGGGGACGATGCGGCGCGCTTGGGCCATGGCGGCAAACCGGTCAGGATTATGCACCAACGTGTACGTCGGCGCCTCGGGCCAAATGTCCTGGAACGCCTCGAGCACCGACTCGGCTCCGCCCGGATTGACCAAGTGATCGTGAACGAGGGCCAGCTTCATAGGGTGAAAAATTCCCCATTCCCGGCTAGGACGCCTTCCGCCGCCGGAAGATGGCGGCGGGCGTTTTGAGGAGAATCTGCACGTCGAGCCACGGCGACCAGCGCTGGACGTAAAAGCTGTCAAGTTTGACCTCTTCGTTGAAATCCAAATCCGACCGGCCGCTGACTTGGGCTAAGCCGGTGAGGCCGGGTTTGACCGCCAGCGCCTGGCGCTGTCCGGTGGCGTACTGCTCAACCTCCTCGATCTCGTGCGGTCGCGGGCCAACCAAACTCATCGTGCCGCGCATGACCAGCCACAGCTGGGGCAGTTCATCCAGACTCCACCGGCGGATGACGCGGCCGACGCTCGTCACGCGCGGATCGTTTTGAAACTTAATCATCGGCGTGCCCGCGCGGGTGTTGACGTGCGCCGCCGCGAAACTCGGATCATAGCGGAGCCGGTGGCTGCCCGGCGCCATCGAACGGAATTTAATGAAACGAAACGGCTTGCCGCCTTCCCCCACCCGCTGGTAGGCAAAGAATATCGGCCGCCCGGAATCGCACCAAACCGCCAACGCCACCGCGGCCATCACCGGCGCGCTCACCGCCAGCAGGGCCGTGGCCGCGGCCAGATCAAACAGACGTTTCCAGATCCGCCCCCAGCCGTCCAACCGCGTCCGCTTGACCGCTACCAACGGCACGCCGGCGTGGATGCGCAACTGAAAGTTAGCGACTTTGGTGCCCAAAAGATCAGCCGTGTAGGTGTAATCCCGGTGGTGTTGCTGCAAGAGGTTGACGATGGCCAAGGTTTGCTCCTGGCGCAGATTCGGCGCGGTTTGAATCACCTCGTCGAATTTGTCGTTACGAGCCATGTTTGCCAACTCCTCGGCCACCAACGGCGTGAAGGCGGGAAATTGCTTGACCACGCGGTAACCGCGCGTCGGATGCCGGGCAAACTCGCGCTCCACATCAGCCGTGACGCTCCCCTGCCCAATGAGCACAATCCGGTGCACGCCGATGCCGAGGCGGTAGAGTTGTCGTTGCGCTTGGCGCACCACTACCCGGCTCAAGACGGTAAAGACCAGCGCCAGAGCCCAGGCCAAGAGCACGATAAAGCGGGAATCAAACAGGTAGCGGCTGAAAAACATCACGCCGACGACCAACGCCACGGCCGTTGAGCAGGCCAGCGCGATTTTGGAAAACTCTTCTCCCAACCGCCGTGACGGCGTGATACGGTACAGACCCGCGACGGCAAAGAGAATCACGCCAAGACCGGCCACGCCAAGCGCCCATGGAAGATAAGCGGCAAAGGGAAGGCTAAAAATCACGGGCCGAATCGCGGTCACCGGCGGCAGAAAGCGCAACTCGTAAGCCACGATCGTGGCGCCAAGTAGGGCGACAAAATCCAGCGGCACGGCCAGAGCGGAGAAAACAAGTTCTGAACGCTTCATATAAATTGATCCGCGGATCCTCACGCGCCTGCCACGCGTGGCTCCGGCACCAACATTCTCGCGGGCATTGGCGCGGGGTTGATTTTATCAAGGTAAGTGCCAAAAGGCAATCCCAACGCTTGACAGCCGGTCAAAAGCGTGGTATGTTCGCCGTGCTGTCGGGAGTCAGACGGTCGCCCCGCACCTTTCAGCCATGAACATTAATATTCTGCCGAAAATTTTCTAGAAATCACGCGTCCCAAGGGCGGTCATTGGAGATTCGGGAAAGCGCCGTTTGCAGTGGAGAACATCGCCCTTGATGGCTGAAAGGTGCGGGGAGGAAAGTCCGAACACCCCTTGTCGTTTGACAACGGTCGTGGTAGTGGGTAACGCCCACCCAATCCATAGTAATATGGATTGAGGACCAGTTCCACAGAGACCATACTCCCCAGCTCTTTCAGGGAAAGGGCTGGGCAAACGTGAAAAGTGTGGCGGTGTCAGCAGGTGCAGCTGGGAATTCCCGGCATCTGCTGGCTACGCCACTCCGCGCCCAGTGATGGGACGCGCGTGGTAAACTCTACCTGGTGCAATGCCAAGTTACGGTCGGCAGCTTGAGGCCGCCAGCAATGGCGGTCCCAGAGAGATGACCGTCGCCTCCGATATTTTTTGGAGGAGACAGAATTCGGCTTACCGACTCCCGACCGCAAAAAAACCGCTCGCTCCGAGCGGTTTTTTTGTTTGCTCATGATCAAACTCGCGCATCGTCTCAGATTCTGGAGACGAGGCGTCCCAGAATGACCGCATGGATTCAATCGGTCATCCTGGGGAGTCCTGCCGCGGGACGACTCCAGGATCTGGATTCCGCGGCCGAGCCTGGAATGCGTGCAACGTGGCCGATGCAATGAACAGCTTGACAGAGGTTTCTGCCGTATTATTTTTGGGCTCTTCCGGCATTGGTGTGGGTACTACACCGTCCCTTACGGCGC
>CAYJVS010000091.1:0-4463 GCA_964373635.1 uncultured Gammaproteobacteria bacterium | reverse complement strand
CTGGTGCCCCCGAGAGGATTCGAACCTCTACCATCTTTCGATGACTAGCTCCTAAGGCTAGCGCGTCTGCCAATTTCGCCACGGGGGCAAATTACGGCGGGTGAATCAGCAATCTCCCGCCCCGCAGCTGCGGGCGCGACGGCTAACCCAATCTTGACCAATTGCCGCTTTCCTGTCAACCCAACCGCGCCGCGTGATAGAATGGATGCAAATGATATGACAGGGATTATTGGGCGCGTCATCACCGCGGCAGTGTTGTTTGTCCCCGCCGTCGCGACGGCGCAAGTGGTGATCACCGAAATCGGAGCGTATGAAAAAACCGACCATGAGTGGGTGGAAATTTTTAACGCCGGCCCAGGGCCGATTGACCTGACCGGCTGGAAATTTTGGGAGAACGCGACCAACCACGGTCTTAACCAGCTCCGCGGCGACTTCATCCTTGATGCCGGCGAGTACGCCATCATCGCGCAGAAAGGTGACGTTTTTTTGGCCGACCGGCCGGGCGTGGGGGTGACGGTCATCGACAGCTCCTGGAGTTCGCTCAAAGAAGCGGGTGAAGAAATCGGGCTGAAAGACGCCAGCGGAAATTTTATTGAACGCTTCACCTATTTGGCGGCGCCCGACACCGCGCTGGAACGGCGCAATGCGCTCATCGCGGATTACACGCCGGCTAACTGGCTCCCGCATCCAACTGGCGGCACGCCCGGGCAGCCCAACGTGGCCTCCCTGACCGCAACACCTCCGCCCGCCACGGTGACCGAAACCCCGCCATCCAGCGCGACAAACGATCCGCCGGTCGCCGCGTCCCCACCGCCACCGCCTGACCCGCCGCCTCCGCCGCCGCCCCGCTACAGCCGCCAACTCGTCATCAATGAATTTCTGGCTGATCCGCTCGCCGGGAACGACGAGTGGGTTGAGCTGTACAACGCGGGTACGCTCCCGGCGAAATTGGACGGCTGGAAACTCATGGAAGGCGCGGGAGCCAAACGCGCGCTGTCCGGCCAACTGGCCGCGGGCGGATTTCTCGTGGTGCTGCCCAACGGCAATCTCAACAATGACGGCGACCACCTGTTGGTTCTGGATGACGGCAACGTGGTGGTCACCGAGATCAGTTACGGCAACTGGGACGACGGCAATGTCCGCGACAACGCGCCCATCGCCGATTCCGGCTCCGCGGTGGCCCGCCGGCAGGATGGCGTTTTAACCGCGGACTTAGTCCAGACCACGACCCCAACACCGGGCGCGCCCAATCGCATCACGGCTCCAGCGCCACCGCCGCCGCCGACTCCTGACACGACGGATAAGACGGATGCGACGAATAGAACATTACCGACGCCCCAGCCAACAACCGCGCTCACGACACCTCGGCCTCCGGCTCTGACGGTAGCGCCAACGGTAACGCCGCTCCCATCGGTTGCTACTGCTCCATCCCCCTCCCCATCCCGCCCACGGCGCGCATCGACCGCGACGCTGACGCCATCGCCCGCCCGTGGTCCGCAACGCCGCGAAAAACCAGCCCCGCGCGCCCCGACCCCGAACGCCACCGTGACCACCGCGGGCAAAATCCTGGGAAGCAAACGCATCGCCACGGTGGCTGCCGCGCAAACCGCCCCGCAGGAAACCGCGCTGACCGTGGTGGGCACGGTGCTGGCCACGCCAGGCACCTTGGGCCGCCAAATTTTTTACCTCGCGGACGACACCGGCGGCATCCAAATCTACCAGTACGCCAGCGACTTTCCTGACTTGCAGCTTGGCGACACGGTAGAAATCAGCGGCGTAATCTCCAGCAGCCGCGGCGAACCGCGCTTAAAAACCTCGGGAGCGGATGGAATCCGCGTGGTGGCAGCGGGAGCGCCGCCGACCGCGACGCCGCGGTTGATCGCGGAGGTCGCCCCGCGCGATCTGGGCACCTTGGTCAGCGTGACGGGCGAAGTCACGGCCGCGGCTGACCGTGAACTGACCTTTGACGACGGCAGCGGCGAAATCACCGTTGCGCTGCGCGCGCAAACCATGACGTCCCCGGACGTGGGGTCGCGCGGGACAATCAACGGCATTGTCGTTCCCGACGGGGAAAGCTACCAACTCAAAACCCGCAACGCGGCCGACCTGAGGCTCCAACCGCCGCCGAATGTGGCACCCGCGTCATCACCCATCGCGGCCGTGCCCACACCCTATGTGGTAGCCACCGGCATCGCCGCGGTCAGTCTCGCCGGGGCCGCCGGCATTGCCCGCTGGAAACGCCACCGCGGTTTGCCCCCTCCCGCCCCTTAGCCGTTCTGGTATACTGCTATTATGAAAAACTTGAAACGTGAAACGCGCGCAGGAATAACCCCACCTATCCTCCCCTTACTTTAAGGGGAGGAATAAGGAGGGGTTCAAGTTTCATGCTACACAAAAATTCGCTATGAGCCTCAACTTTAACCAAACCATCACCCCAAGCGACTGGGTAAAAATCATCGTGCTGCTCGTCATCGCGGTCATCGCCTGGTACGAGGTGTTTTCCCTCTACTCCCAGCCGTTTGATTTAACCGACCAAATCCGCCAGCAGCAGCTGCGCCAGGACTACGAGGCCCAAACTGCCGATCCCATCGGCGAGCTGGGCCGGTGAAGGCCTGCCCCGTACCTTTAGGTATTGCCAATCGGATGTGGCCAGAAACCACCCTTGCCAAAGAACGAACCACTTAGTATGATTTTGCTAAAGATATTAGTGGTTCGGAAGTTATGAGGCGAGACAAGAACGAGGCAATAAATTTGAGGCGGAGCGGTAAAAGCTATCGAGAGATAGAAAAAAATCTCAACATTCCAAAAAGCACCTTATCCGGATGGTTCCAAAGAACTCAATGGTCTCATAAAGTCAAAGAAAAACTTTCCATTATTGCCCGTCGTCAGGCGAGTCAACGGATGAAAGCACTGGTAAAAAAAATTAACCGGGAAAGACAAAAAGTATATCACGCAACCAGAAAGGCAGCGGAAGACCAATTTCCAACGCTCAAAGAAAATCCCTTGTTCATTGCCGGGTTGATGATTTACTGGGGGGGAGGGTGACCGTAAGTTGGAGAACGGAATGATCCGAGTCAGCAATACCGACCCCGCGATGCTTAAATTATTCTCTCTTTTCATAAAAAAAATACCTGCGGGAAATTGCCCACCACCTGCGCGCATATCTTGTACTCTATCCAGATCTCGACGAAGCAACATGCAAGAGGTATTGGTCAGAAAATGTCAAAATTCCCGTCGAACGGTTCTTCAAAAGTACGTACATCCACGGCCACCATCACACCAAGAGACTGGGGTATGGAACATGCACTATAACAATTAGCAGTCGTGCCTATAAAGAAAAAATCCATACTTGGCTAAACTTAATGCAAAGCGAAGTAGTAAACATGCGGGTGTAGCACAATGGTTAGTGCGCTTGCTTGCCAAGCAAGATACGGCGGTTCGATTCCGCTCACCCGCTTTCAGCGCGTGAACAACAACAAAGATTATTGATGGTTCGCCCGGCACCAAAACAGCGTACAGCGCCGGGCGCCCCGTACCGTGCCCCGCCAACAACGGCGGGGATCGGGTACTGGGGCGATTCCTCTCACCCGCTCCAAAATTTGATTTTCCGGTTTTAGACCAATCATTTGATGGGCGGCGCGAAGCGCCGCCCACGAATTAGCCCTCAAAAAGCCGTCTTGTTTTGTAGTGGAGTATTTATACAACCAAGCTCGAACTCATTTTACTGAAAATTGCTGAAAAAATCCAATCGCTCCGCCCCGCCGCCGCTCGCTAACGCTCGCCGCCAAGCAAAATACTCTTTACGATTTCCGATTTGCGCGCGCCACTAAAAATTCTTCTAAAAAGGAAAGGAGTGTTTTGCTTGGCTCTGCCTCTAATGAGTCAGGCGGCGGGGCTGGCCTCTGTTTTTGCTCGGGCGCGGCGATAGAGTAGACTTCTCACCTTTCGGTTGAAGCCCCTCACTGAACCGTACGTGAAGATTTCCCTCATACGGCTCTTCGATAAACAGTGTTCACCAAGAAGTGTTGTAGAGAGCGTACGTGAGCTTTGGCTTTGGCAAAGGATAGCGTTCAAGATACCGATGGAATTGTTCCCAATTCCAGCTTTTCCTCTGGCTTCTGCGGTTGAGCCATTTGAAGGCCAATCGTTCTGCCTCAAGGCAAAAGCTCTGGAGCTTTCTTGAATTACCGCTGATGCCGTAATACTGATAGTGTCCTTTGAGCTTCAAGGCAAGAGTATGCCAAAGTTCAGGCAAGGCTCTCTGATTCTTCATTGACCTCATCCATTCTTTCAGGCGCTTCACCGAGTCTTGGTACTTCTTCCTGCTGGTTTTGTGCCTGACCACAAATGCTCCTCTTCGGGTTGTGTCACAATAGTGGGTGAATCCGAGAAAGGTAAATGTCTCTGGTTTTCCTTTGCCTCGTTCTTGTCTGCGTTCTTTGGCAAATCTGCCAAACTCAATC
>CAYJVS010000090.1:0-4713 GCA_964373635.1 uncultured Gammaproteobacteria bacterium | reverse complement strand
TTCGCTTCGAAATTTGGAACTCTCGCTACGAAAGCGAGTTTTGCAGAGGTCCCTAGCGTAACCGAAGGCTGGTAATCTTTTTCCCGGCCCGTTTGCGGTGTTTTTTGAGCGCCAGCCGCTTTTTTTTGTTCATGTGATCCCTCCTTAAAGCCCTACGGCGGGCAAGGGCCAGCCATATTCGGCCCAGCCGGAGTGGGACAGGATTCTACCCAGCCGCCCAAGCCATCCGGATGGCGCGAAAAACCGCTGCCCTCGTCGGTGTCGTCCCAAGAAAATTGATCAACGAGTTTACCGCCGGCGCCAATCGCCCGATGGTAAAGCCGAACCGTATCGCTGGCGTTATTCAGTGAGAAATCGCCATCGCCGTTGCGGAACACCTGGAGATGGCCGCCCGCGGCAATGGTGGTGGTTGCCGGTTCAGTATTCAACGCGGTAATGAACAGCTCATGCGCGTCTATGGCATCATACAATACCCACGTCCCCACCGCTACCGGATATTCGGCGCGGTTGTAGAGTTCCACCCACTCGCCGTCCGGCTTGAGCGCCAAATCGCTTCCCACGGGGTCAGGCAATATCTCATTGACAACCACTTCAAGCGCACCGCTGGCCGAACAGCCGTCGGCGGCAGTCGTGTTGCCGTCATCACACTCCTCGCCCGGTTCTACAAAGCCGTTCCCAACGGTTGTTTCCAGCACGACGACCAGATCGCAACCGTATGCGCCCGCCGCCGGAATGGTGCCGCCCGCGTGGTCTTGACTGGCCGCGCCCACCACGGCTGGCACGCCCAAATGAACTTGCCACGTATCGGATTTGTCGGTTGTGGGCAGGAGCTGGGCCGCGGCCGCCGTATCCCCTTCCCCGGGTTCACCCGTGAGATCCAAAAATGGGCAGAGGTTGCGGAAATAGCCTGGATTCTCGGGGTCGCCGCCGTTCGGGTACTCGGGGTGCTCGGGCGGCAACGGCTTGCGCCGCGAGGCGAAATGATAGTGAACGGTTGGCCCGTCGTAGTCCGGCGTTAACGACAAGGAGACCTCGCGATTGACCGATTCGCCCGAAAATACCAGACCAAAGGTCAATTGCCCAGCCGAAACCACGGTTGGCAACACCGTCGCGGTCACCCGCGTGCGCAGGCCAACTGCCGCGAACGCGAACGCCACGGCCGTGCTGAACGCCATCAGCGAGATTCGTGACCATGGCATCCGAAACATGGGCATACTAGCAACTGAGCCATGAACGATCACGCCGCTTCCGCTGGCGGCAGCCGAAAGTTGCACCAAGCATTGGAGTCACGGCAGTGATGGGAGGTTGCTCCGCAGGAACAGCCGGCGGTTCCTCTTCGGAGGCGGCCGCCGCCACGTTCACGGGCTCTGGTGACGCGGCGGGCGCGGCATCGGTCGTCACGTCAGGAAGGGGCGTGGCCGCGGCCTGGGGCGTTTCCGTCGGGGTTGGCGATGGCGCTGGCGGGGGTGATGGTTCGGGCGCGGCCGTTATGATCTCGGCTACCGGTTCATCGGCGGGTGACGGCGTGGGCGTGGGGCTGGCCACCGGTGACGGCCGCGGCAGGGGGTCGGGAACCACGATTGGCGCCGGTTCGTTTACCGCTTCTTCCGTGACTGCCGTTTCGTCGGCGGCAATTACTTCCTCCTCGGCGATCTGGTCACTTTCCCGCGGCCCATCGCCGCCCGCCGCCTCGCGTTCGTCGCCATCAAGATCTGGCGCGGACGACCATGGCGCCGTTGACGCTGCACACGGGGTAGAAACATTGGGCGCATCCGGCGTGGGGCACGGATCCACCCAGTCGCCAAAACCGTCCGGCACGCGGGCGTAAGCCTCACCCTCGGCCTTCTTGCTCTGCCAGGAAAACTGATCAATCAACGCCCCCCAGCGGACAATCTCGCGGTTAAACAACCGGACCTGGTCACGCCGGTCATTCAAATTAAAATCTGGGTCGCCGTTGCGGTACACCGTCAACCGTCCCCGCGCGGCAATCGTGGTGGTGCCTGCAGTCGTGTTTTCCGGCACGATCGGCAGCTTGTGGCTGTTGCCGCGGTCATAAAGCACCCAGCCGGCCAGACTGATGGGGCGGTTGATCCGATTGTACAGCTCCACGAACTCGCCGGCTGGCTTGGGCGCGTTATCCGGGCCCGCCGGCGTGGCAGAAATTTCGTTCAGCACCACCTCGGGCGTTTGCGTCGGCGAACACCCGTCCCAGGGGGCAAAGTTGCCGTCGTCGCAGGCTTCCCCATCCTCGCGCACGCCGTTGCCCGCGCCCGGGAACACGCACTCGCCGGCGTTTGGATTTTCCTCGGCGTAAAACCGGTTGATGCGGGGAGCAACCGCCGCCGCCTGCCGAAGCTCGCGGACCGTCGAGGTGGGACTGGCAATGATGGCCTCAAGCCGCGCCACCGCTGCCCCGACGGTGGTGGTTGCCGTCAAATCCAGCGCCGGGAACGCCGACCAACCACCGTTGGAACCCGCCAAGAGCGCATCGGCGCGCAAGCGGTCGGCGACTATATTGGTCTCCAGTCCAAGCAACCCCAACCGCGCGCGACACCGCCTACCCTCCACCGTCTGCTGGCTACCGCAGTTGGGGCGGTAAACTTGTTGACAGTACTGCTCGCCGGTTAACCCGACAAAGACGTCAAAAAAACGGTCGGAAAGCGCACTGACCTCATCGGCCCAAATCCCCGACCCGCTGCCTTTGTGGCAACCATCGTGATTTCGGTAGTAGGCCGTCGGCCGCGCCGCGCATTGCCCGGCTTTGGTCGTACATTGCGTGGTGCAGCCAGAGCCCGCGGAACCGTTGGCGGGGCCGTCGTCGCACGCCTCGGCTTGGCTAAAGCTGTTGGGCGTTTGCACCTGCCCGTCGCCGCACCAGGTGGTGGGCCGGCAGTCGCTCTCGCACCCGTCGCCGTTGACGAGGTTGCCGTCGTCGCACGCTTCTCCGGTATCCGGCGCGCCGTTGCCGCACGTGAGGGAGACGTTGCCAAAGTTGACGTTGGCGCGCTGCTCGCCGCCGGCCAGCAGGACGGGCACCGTCGTTGGCGTGGTGTTAAGCCAACCGTCGCGGATTTCCTCGCGCACCTCAAAACTGCCAGCGGGCAGGCCGCTGAATTGGTACCACCCGCTGCCATCGGTGACCGCCGCGCCCACCGCGTCGCCGAAAAGTGTCATTCCCCAAGCGGGAACCGGGGGCTCGGCTGGTTGCTGCCAAACGCCGTCGCGGTTGAGGTCGTGCCACTTGTAACCGGAGATACTGCCCCCCACTTGAGGTTCTTGCTGACGGTTGCCGAAATCAACCGTGGTCTGGCAGCTGGCCACGGTTACGGCACGCCGATGCGCCGTGGTTGGCGTCCATCCCTCCTGCAGCGCCTCGGTCACCACGTAGTCGCCAAACGTCAAGCCACCAAACGCATACGCGCCATTCGCGTCGGTCACCTGGTTGCCCAGATCGCGGCTTGCCAACCAGTCTTGAAGCGCGGTCAAATCCCCGGCCGCCAGCGAACCGTCAGCGTTGAAATCGCACTGCTTTCCCTCGGGGCACGCGGCTCCGTCCACGATCACGTCTTCCAAGACGCCAAAGTCATTGGAGTCATTGGCCCCGTTGCCGTTGTAGTCAAACACCGGCGCATACGGCCCGCGCTTCAACGCGATGATCCAATTGGCAATTCCGTCTTCCCCGAGCTCGCGCGTACCGTTGCCGTTCTGGTCGTGAAATTTGACGCCGCCGATTGCCACGTCCTCGCAGCGTGGGGCAATCGTGGCGGTGACGGAAACCACGTGCGCCTCGTAGGCCGAAAACATGGGCACCTGCGCCAGCGCCACGCCAAAAGCCACCACCGTCGCGGTCACCCGTCGGAACGTCGCGAAAACGCGCAGCTTCAATTTTTTTTCCTTTCGCTTCATGACCGCCAATAAATCAGGGGTGCGGCGAAAATTCCCGATCCCTGTATTCCTGATTCATAATTCATAATTCCTAATTCCTAACTTTCTTGGATACCATGATGCTGATAAACCCGAGACGCGGCATGCGCACCGGATTACCGTTGCTCCAGGCCAGCGTCCGGCCGATCACGTCGCTGAACTTGACCGGAGCGTCGGAAACGTTGTTGGCGTCGCCCTTGGTGGTCAACGTTCCGGCCCCGGGGTTCAACGCCGTGATGCGGTGGATGGTAAAACCCTTGGGGTTGGTGTAGACCACGATGTCGCCAATCTTCAGGTCGCTGGATTTGACGCCTTGAATCAAGATCAGATCGCCGACTTTCAACGCCGGCCACATTGATCCGGACGTAATTGCCGCCATGGGATATTCGGTGTGGAGGAAGTAACTCAACGCCACCGGCATCCCCCACATCAACAGCGCGACAAATGCGACATAGACCGCCAACCCGCGCAGAAATCGCGCGGGCCGCGCCCACCACGGCCGGCGCGACGGCTTTGGAATTACCGTGCCGCGCCCTTCTCCCGCGCCCTTCGCTGATGAATGTTCTTCCGACGTTGCGGATGTTTCCGTCTCCATTGGAAAGAACTGCTTTTTTGAATTAAGTAGGACTGACGCGTTTGGTGTCATTCCGGCCCCGGAGCCGGAATCCAGGCTGATCCATGCGCGAGATCCTGGAAATACCAGGACTGGCAGCGTCCAGGCGTCATCCTGGGGAGTCCTGCCACGGGACGACCCCAGGATCTGGCCGAGTCCAGGATCGGGATTCCCGC
>CAYJVS010000089.1:3307-4785 GCA_964373635.1 uncultured Gammaproteobacteria bacterium | reverse complement strand
GGCGATGTGGCCGCGCTCGCGCATCATCTCGAGCGCTTGGCGCGCCACCGCGCGCTGCGGGAAAAACTGGGGCGCAACGCCAAGGCGCGCGCGCAGTCGCGGTTTTCCACCGCGCGGGCGGTGGCGCGCTACGTGGCGTACTATCGCACAATCTTGGCCCGTCCGGTTCGGGCGCTCGTCAAGGGTAAAACGGCGGCGGGTCGCCTCTCAGGAGCGGCGGTGAGATTATGCGCATGCTCATAACATTGTTGCGGCGACAATCCAAACTGCTTTTTGGGGCCGTGGGCCTGGCGACGGTGAACCAGGTGTTTTCGTTGCTTGACCCGCAGATTTTTCGGCTGATTGTGGATCGTTACGCCACGAAAGCGCGGGAATTGCCGGCGGAAGTTTTTTTGCGCGGCGCGGGGCTGTTGCTGCTGGCATCGGTGGGCGTGGCCCTCGTCTCGCGGGTGGCCAAGAATTTTCAGGATTACTTTGTCAGCGCCGTCACCCAGCGCGTCGGCACGCGGCTCTACGCGCACGGGTTGCAGCATGCGCTCCATTTGCCCTACGCGGTGTTTGAAGACCAGCGCTCCGGGGAGCTGCTGCAGAAATTGCAGAAAGCGCGGCAGGACGTGCAAAACGTCATTACCAGCGCGATTAACGTCGTGTTTCTCTCCTTGGTCGGCATCCTGTTTGTTGTGGGGTACGCCTTCACCGTTCACTGGCTGATTGGGGTGTTGTACCTGGCGATGATTCCCGCCATGGGTGTTCTGACGTTTGCGATCAGCCGAAAAATCAAGCACGCGCAGGCGCGGATCGTGCGGGAAGCCGCGGACCTGGCCGGCTCCACGACCGAGACGCTGCGGAATGTCGAGGTGGTTAAAAGTCTTGGGCTGGAAACACAGGAAATTTTTCGCTTAAACGCGGTCAACGATCATCTCCTGACGCTGGAGTTGAAAAAGATTCGCTTGATTCGCGCCTTAAGTTTTATCCAGGGGACCTTGATTAACGCCATGCGGTCGCTGTTGCTGTTGGTGATGCTCTGGCTGATGCTGCGGCAGGCGATCAGTCTGGGAGAATTTTTCAGCCTGTTTGTCTACTCGTTTTTCATTTTCAGTCCGCTCTATGAACTCGGCACCGTGGCGGCGCAGTTTCAAGAAGGCCGCGCCAGCCTCGGCCAACTGCAGGAGATTTTGCACACGCCGCCGGAGCCGCGGGCCGTTACCCCCCAGAACGTGGGGAAACTCCAGACGATTACGTTTGATTGCGTCACGTTCCGCTACGCGGCGGGCAGCCGGCCCTCGGTTTCCGACATCACCCTGACCATTCGCGGGGGACAAACCGTGGCGTTCGTCGGGCCGTCGGGGTCGGGCAAGTCAACCCTGGTTAAGCTGTTGGTGGGTTTATATCCGCCGTCGTCTGGCACCCTGAAGTTTAACGGCGTGCCCCTGGATCGCGTGAACCTCGCCGAATTGCGCCAGCGCATCGGGCTGGTG
>CAYJVS010000089.1:0-3207 GCA_964373635.1 uncultured Gammaproteobacteria bacterium | reverse complement strand
ACGCAAACGATTCAAGGCATTGAACGAGCACACCCGAATTTGATGACCGTGTTGGTGGCGCATCGCCTTTCGACGGTTCAGCACGCCCAGGTGATCTATGTAATGGAACGGGGACGGATCGTTGAGCAGGGCAACCACGCCGCATTGGCGGCCGCGGGCGGGCTGTACGCCGCGCTGTGGCGCGGGCAAAGTATGAGCAACGAGAACCGCGGTGCGTAATGGATGCGGAAACGTCGCCGTTCCCGGCCATCCCCCGTTTCGCCCAACAATGGAAACTACTGACATCTAACAACTTTAATCTGTCAACCCATCTATGCCCTACGATCAGATTCCGTCCGACGCCGTTATCGCCCAAACCGTCCAGGCATTGCAGAACAACGGCATAACCGTTCATGTGGCACCCGATCGAACCGCCGCCAAGCAAAAACTCCTGGAGCTTTTGCCGCCGGGCGCGGAGGTCATGACGATGACGTCGGTAACGCTGGATGCGGTCAGCGCCGTTGCGGCGGTCAATGAGTCCGGCACGTTCACGTCCGTTCGCAACCAGGTGATGCAGATGGACCGGGCGACGCAAGGCCGCGAGATGCAACGCCTGGGGGCCGCGCCCACCTGGGCCGTGGGCAGCGCGCACGCGGTGACGCAAGACGGGCACGTGATTATCGCCTCCAACACGGGCAGCCAATTGCCCGCCTACGCTTACGGCGCCGACCACGTGGTTTGGATCGTCGGCGCGCAAAAGATCGTCAACGATACCGCCGACGGCATGCGGCGGATTTACGAGCATACGCTACCCCTGGAAAGCGCGCGGGCAAAGATTGCCTACGGCGTGCCGGGCAGCGCCGTGAACAAACTCCTCATCGTCAATGCCGAAGTTAAACCTGGCCGGATCACCGTTATCATCGTTAAGGAAAAATTGGGATTTTAGTCCCCGGGTGCGATCGCGTTTATGCTATGCTATCGTTGCGATTTACACCGCTATGGGATTGGGGAAATTTTTTACCGGCGCGTTCTATGGCCGTTACGACAAAACGGTGCATTTTTTCGTCAGCGCTGCCATCACCGTCGTCCTGTTGACGCTCCTGCCGTGGTGGGTGGCCGCGACCGTGGCTTTTGCGATCGGCCTGCTCAAGGAGCTGTACGACTGGATCGTGCGGAAGACGTCCCTTGAGCTCGGCGATCTCGCCGTGGATGCCGCCGGCATTGGCCTGGTCGTCGTCGTGTATCTGGTGGCGTTGGTGCGCCCACCATAGTTGGGCCGCGGTGTGGATAACTGCCGTTGACGTTTCCCGCAGTATTACTACACACTGTAGTCATTGGGTTGCCGACGACGATTGGTAGTAATTAGGGCTCTTCCGGCATTGGTGTGGGTACTACACCGTCCCTTACGGCGCAAGGTTCGCGCCGGATTCCCCTCTTAAGGTAAGAGGGGACGAAGGGGAGTTATGAGTTTGAGGCAAAAAACGCTGGAATTCCCCAAAACAATGGCGGTCGCGCACGCTGCATAACCCACCCCCTCTCTCCCTTACCTTAAGGGAGGGGGCCGATGAACCGATCAGGACACTTGTCTTACCCACGGAAAAGCCGGAAGAACCGTAATTAGTATGGGCCGAACCGCCGCGCACCGACTCCTGGGCGAACTGGAGCACCGCGTCATGACCGTGCTGTGGTCGCACGGCAATCCGATGACCATCGGCGCGGTGGCCGGCAAGCTGCAGCGCACCCGCCAGGTAGCGTACACGACCGTCCTGACCATCATGAACCGGCTGGTCGCCAAGGGGCTGCTCACGCGGAGCGTCGAGGCGCCGTACCAATACGGGCCGCGCCATACCCGCCAAGAATTTTTCCGCTCGGCGGCGGGGTCATTTCTGAGCTACCTCCGCCGGCAGTTCGGGCCGGTGGCCGTGGCTTGCTTCATTGACGAGGTCGAGAAAGCCGACCGTAAGGAAATTCGGCAGCTCATTTCCCGGCTCACCCCCCGCAAGCGAGCGTGACCGTTATTCACGTTGCCCCGCATGGTTTCCCCGCGCACGCGCTACCAACGGATTTTTGCCGCCGCGCTCATCGTCGGTGTGGGCGCGATTTCGATGCTGCTCTACGTTTTCACGCGCGCGGTTCTTTCGCCGGAGGTCCAGGAAGCGTTGACGCTGGTAGCCGCGCGGTGCGTCGGTCGCCTCAACGCGCTGGTAGGGCAGGTCAGGCCGCAGCATGTTTTAGGCCTCGGGGTACCGCTGGTAACCGTGAGCGTATTTCTCTCGACGTTGCTCCGCCACGTCCGCGCCACCCGTCGCCTGCGGCGGTCGCTGCCGACGCCGCGGGCGGGACCGGAGCCGCCCGCCGTGCGCCGCGCGCGTGAGCTCGTCGGGCTGCGGGGGCGAGACGTCGCCGTGCTGCCGTCGTCGGCGCCGTGGTGTTTCTGCCTGGGGTTGCTGCGACCCAAGATAATCCTGTCCGCCGCGGCGGTGTCGCGGCTGCAGCCGGACGAGCTGGCCGCGGTGCTCGCCCACGAACGGCATCACCTGACGCAACGCGATCCCTTGCGGCAGGTGTTGATTGCCGCGTTCCAGCAGGCGCTCTTTTTTCTCCCCCTCGTGCGCGCGCTGCAGCGCCGCTACGAGGTCGCCCAGGAGGTGGCAGCCGACGAAGCGGCGTTAGGTCTGCCGGGCGGGAAGTTCGCGCTCGCCTCGGCGCTCAGCAAGCTCGCACCGGCCGACGGACCCGTGGGCAGCGCGGCGTTCGCGGCCATGCGGACGATGGCCGCGCGGGTGGCGTTCCTGGACGGCCGGCCGTTCCTGAGTGGTACGGTGACCCTCGTCCAGGTGTTCACCAGCCTCATCATGCTGGCGGGAATACTGTGGTACCTGACGCCGCCGACGCACGCGCACGTCAAGCCGTCGGAGGACTGCTCTTCCATGGATAGCCACCCTGCCCCCGCCGAGCCGCCGTTGCGCTCACCGTTCCTACTCGCCCAGGGGGAAGCCGCGGTGGGAGGAGCGTCGTGGCCGCCGCGGTGCGTGGATCCCGGGTGTTGAGCCGTTGCGGCCGCGGGTGCGCGGGGGGCACCACCCCGGCGGGAGCTGCCGTGGCAGACCCTCAGGCTTGACGAACACGCGGGTATGTTACTACAATATGTAGTAACACCACCGGAATATCGTGGTAGGGACCTCTGCGAAACTCGCTTTCGTGGCGAGAATTCCAAATTTCGAAGCG
>CAYJVS010000088.1:0-4793 GCA_964373635.1 uncultured Gammaproteobacteria bacterium | reverse complement strand
GACCTTTGACCATACGCGCTGCCACGACGTACAACCAAGACTAACGTCCATCATGGAGATCAACCTCGCCGCTACAACCTATGACCATAGACCAAGGTTCATGGCGGACATCGTTTCCGTCGGGCGAAGATCGCGGACGATCATGGATACGTAGGGTTATTGTATCCCCGAAGCTTGGCAGCGGCAAGTCAATCCAGAACGATCTGGTGGCCGAGTTTGCTCGCCTTGACGTTGAGGTACGACCGGTTGACACCGTTGAACGCCACCAGGGGGCGGCGGACGACCGCAATGCCCCGCGCTTGGAGTTGGGAAATTTTTTCCGGATTGTTGGTCAGCAACTCAACTCTCTGGATGCCGAAGTGGCGCAGGATGTCCGCGGCGACGCGGTAGTCGCGTTCGTCCGGATCGCGGCCCAACGCGAGGTTGGCTTCCACGGTGTCCAGACCCTGTTCTTGGAGGGCGTAGGCGCGGATTTTGTCCACCAGTCCAATGCCGCGGCCTTCCTGGTTGAGGTAGATGAGTATTCCGCGCCCGACGCGGCCGATTTCTGTCAGGGCGGTGTGGAGTTGGCCGTGGCAGTCGCAGGTTAAGGCATGAAAGGTGTCACCGGTTAAGCACCGCGAGTGGAGGCGCACCAGGACCGGTTCGGGCGGGGTGAGATTGCCGCAGGTTAACGTCACATGGGTTTGGCTGTCGGCCGTGGTGAAGACATGGAGGGTGAAAACGCCAAACGCGGTGGGCAGGTTCGCCCTCGCGGCAACCCGGACGGCGGGGAGCGGGGGAGTGGTTACACCGGGCGTTATGCGGGGCAGGTCGGCAAGGGGAAGAACGGCGAGACGGTTTTTTTGGGCGAACGCCGTGACGGCCCAGCCGCGCGCCATGCTGCCGTCGGGGTTGAGGAGTTCGCAAATCACGCCCACGGGCGGCAGTCCAGCCAGCTCGCACAGCGCAACCGCGGCTTCCGTGTGGCCGTCGCGTTCCGTCAACCCGCCAGTAGCCGCCACAAGCGGAAAAACGTGTCCGGGGCGGACGAACGCGGCAGCGTGGGCGTGAGGGTCGGCGAGGCGGCGAATCGTGGTGGCGCGGTCAGCCGCGGAAATGCCGGTGGTTACCCCATGGCGCGCATCCACCGAGACGGTGAATTGGCAGCGGTGCGATTCTTGATTCGCGTTGGCCGCGACCATCAACGGCAGCCGCAGGCGCTGCGCCCAGGCTTGCGTTATCGGCGCGCAGACCAAGCCGCGGCCTTCCCGGATCATGAAGTTGATCGTTTCGGGCGTGGCGTGAACCGCCGGTAAAAACAGGTCGGCTTCACCCTCGCGGTCAGGCCGGTCGGTGAGGATGATCAGCCGACCATGTTTTAGTTCGTTGAGAATATCGTATAAGGAGTTCGCGGTCGGCATACGTTGAGGGCCTGTCGTCAAAATCGAGCTATCGCATGAAAATAGCGACGGTGCTTCAGCCAAGTTTAGGCAGGAGGTTGAGCATGGCAACGGCTGCGCCGGCCGCTTCGCGGCCTTTGTTCATTTCATTGGCGCCACAGCGCGCCTCGGCTTGCTCGCGGGTATAGCAGGCAAGAATTTCCATAATCACGGGCACGCCGGTGTCCAGCGCGACCTGAGTACAGCCGCGCGCTGCCTCATTGGCCACCAGCTCGAAGTGGTAGGTTTCGCCCTTGAGGACGACACCGAGGGCAATCAGCACGTCGTAGCGGCCGGATTGCGCTAGGCGTTTGGCCACGACGGGAATTTCCAGCGCGCCGGGAACGGCGAACGTATCCACGCGCTCGCGCGGCAGGCCGGCCGCGGTCAGGGCCTGCAGGCAGTGCCGCTCCAGGTTAGTCGTCAGCTCGGCGTTGAACTGGCTGGTGATGATCGCGACGCCCGAACGTTTCGCGAGGTCGGGGGGAAGTGAGGCGTTGAATGCGGAGGAAGTTTGCATATCACGTTTTCCCCCTTTTCATCGACCCCTCCCCACCTCCCCTTCGCCAGGGGAGGAATTTTTGTCGGTATTTTGCCGTGAGATCGGCTTCCAAGTTTACCCTATCGCCAACGTAGAGCTTTATCAGCGTCGTGCGCCGCAATGTTTCGGGAATTAGGCCGACGGTGAAGGTTGCGTTGCGGCTGTCTTGGATGGTGAGCGATACGCCGTCCACGGCGATGGAGCCTTTGGGCGCCAGAAAGCGCGTCAGTTCGCGGGGCGCGGCGATGCTCATGGTGCGGCTGGTGCCACGGCGCGTGACGGCTCGCACCATTCCCACGCCATCCACATGACCTAACACGAGGTGACCGTCCAGCGGATCGCCAAGCCGCAGCGGCAGTTCAAGGTTGACCGGGCTGCCAAGGGGGATTTTTCCAAGTGTTGTTACTCGCAGCGTCTCCGGCATTACCGACATGCTTACTCCTTGTTGTTTACTCCTTACTTCTACAGTAAGGCAGACGCCATTGACCGCCAGACTGCCGCCCGGTTTGAGGCGGCGACTGACGGCAGGCGGTACGCTGATGGTAAGCTGTCGGCCACGGCGCGCCGCGATTTTCCCTTGGTAGCGGATAATGCCGGTGAACATGGCTTTCGCAGTCATCCCGGCCCCGGAGCCGGGATCCAGAAATAATAATAACGATCCACCTCCGTCATCCTGGCCTGTCCAGGATCAGGCAAGGGCGTGCTGGCCGGATTCTGGACGCGACGCCAGAATGACGGGCGCTCTAGATTCTGCGCCTCCGGCGGACGGGGGAATGAGGGGAGGAAAATCAAAAACCCCGATTTTTCGGGGCATACGGGAGAGCTCCCGCGCTAAGCGGAAGCCGTGTTCCTTCTCCCATCCGGACTACGACCTTCCCTCGCTTCCCCTCCTTACGCAGGAGGGGTGAGGGGAGGTACATCACCGTCGATGCTGGAATTTCACCAGCTCAATCCCGCGGTTGCGGGAGTCGCGGACTATAACCGCCGGTCGGGAATCGCCCGCCGAAGTCCCGCGGTCGCGGGACGGTGGCGGGCATCACCCTGCCCCGAAGGAATGCTGGATTGTTTTTCGGTTACGATGCCTTGGGGAACACGTGGAGTTCCGCAAGCTGCCGTACCTCTTGCTCGGTAAGCACTTTTTTGTTTTTCAGTATATCGACGAGTCGGTTGACCTTGGTGTCTTCCTTGCGGAGCCGAGCGATTAGTCCGCCTTCGAGGTCCGCGAGCTTGTCGTCGAGGTAAGCTTTGGTGACCATGTCGGCCTCAATTCGGTCTACTTTTCTTTCCAGGGAGTCTACTTTCCCGTTCACCACCCCGAGATCCTCTTTCACCACCCCGAGATCCTCTTTCACCACCCCGAGATCATGATGGAGCTCGTCAAGTTGCGGGGTGATATTCTGTTCAATCACCTTACCTAATTCCTCGCCGATTTGTTGCAGGTCTTTTGGCTCGAGCATAGTAGACGATTACTAATCAGTGCCTCTCTATTTTACAGCTCAAACAAAAATGAGTCAAGAGCTGGAATTGAATTTATTGGCTCCGGTACGTCTGCCAGCCCTCCATCGCTAAAGCTTCGGAGGACAAGCCGGCGGTGTCTGGCGCGGCCGGGGTGGCGATGACGGCAGGAGACGCGGTCACCACGACCCGCGGGTGTTGCCACGTCAGTGTTAGGGTTGTCGCGGCCACCAACGCGCCAAACGTTGCCAGGCCCAGGCCGGCGACGGTGAACCAATAAATTATCTTGTAGGCACGCCAACTTTTCATCGTTCGTAGCTTAACATGCGCCTCGTTTCTTGCCAACTCAAGATGAATTCTTGTCAAGATGAATTCTGGCCCGTCAATGAGGGTGTCTACGCGCCCTTGACAATGAATTTGCCGAAGTTTAAGGTAAGGACGCTTAATCTCTCATCATTGTTTCCTATGCCGCAGTCCCAACTGCCGCTGTCCAAGATGACCAAAGCCGAGCTCTCCGAGGAGTACCGTAAACTCCTGGAAAAGTACGATGAGCTCAAGATGACCGCCCGGATCGTCGGCGAGCCCAAAAACGCCGAGCTGTTGGAACGGGTGCGGGAGTATACGGCCGAACACCTGACCGCGGCGCTGGCGGCGCTGAAAACCGAATTCGGCACAACGGTGGATGAGTTTTCCGGGCGGCTGCTGGCCGAGGCGAAGAAGCTGGGAGACATGCAGCAGGCGATGGAGCTGTCCAAGAAAAATCTTGAGCTGCATTACCACATCCAGGTCGCGGCCGAGACCTTAGAGCAGCTGGTGGCCGAACATGAGACCAAACAACTGGCGCTGACCAAGGAAACCGAGGTGAAGCGACAGTCGCTCGCTGACGAGATGGAAAAGGCCCATCGGGACTGGCAGCGAGAACTTGAGGAGTACGAGTACCGGACGAAGGTGCAACGCGAGCGGGCAGCCGAAACCGACACCCTGGCGCGGGCCAAAAAGGAATCTGAGTTGGCCACACGCATAGAACAATTGCGCCAGCAGGAAGCGGAGGTGCAGCAGCTGCGGCAGCAAGTTGCGGCCGTGCCCGCGCAGCTGGACAAAGCGCTGGCACTCCGCGAGCAAGAAGTGACCAAGCGGCTGCGGGCGCAAGCGGACGCCGAATTAGCCGCGATGAAAAAAGACTGGGCTGCCGCCAAAAATATTTTGGAGTTAAAGATCAGCACGCAGCACGATCAGCTCAAGCAGCAGAGCGTGGAGATTGCCGCGCTGCGCCAGGATGCCGAACGAGCCAACCGCAAGGCCCAGGAACTGGCGGTCAAGGTGATTGAAAGCGGGAGGGGCATCGCTCCCATGGCAGCCGGAGAAAAGTCTCAACC
>CAYJVS010000087.1:0-4796 GCA_964373635.1 uncultured Gammaproteobacteria bacterium | reverse complement strand
CGGTTGCGGCGCTTGATGGTAACAAAATCCTCCGGCAGCGGCGGTGTATTCGTGAGCTGGTACTGGATGAAATCATCCAGCGCCATGCCGAGCGCTCGGTTTTTGCGCCGCTCACGGCCGATGGTGGAGATGGGTTTACCGTCCATGCCGCGACCGCATACCGACCCGTGGTAATGGCCGGGGTACACCTCGGTGAACTCCGGCAAGGCGGCAATCCGCTGCAGACTCTGATAGAGCGTCCGCGCGTTAGTGCGGATGTAATCGTCTGATTTCCCCTGTAAGGTCAAATCAACCCGACCCACGTCGCCGACAAAGAGCGTATCGCCCGCGACCACAAACCAATCATCAACAGAGAGGCAGACGTGTTCGGGAGTGTGGCCGGGCGTGTGGAGGATCGTAATTTTTCGATTGCCGATGGTGATGACTTGGCCGTCGCGCAGGGGCTGGTGCGGGAACGTGACCTCGGCGTTTGGCCCAAGATACCGCGGCGCGCCGGTTGTAGCGGCCAACGGTCGCGCGGCAGAATGGTGGTCGGCGTGAAGGTGCGTCTCAATCACGGCAATGATCTTGAGGCCATGCCGCTCGGCCTGATCACATAGCGCTCGACATCGCCTTGCGGGTCTACCACCGCCATCACACCGCGGCTCTTGCACCCGATGAGGTACGACAAGCACGACTTTTCTTCATGTACTATCTGGCGGAAGAACATGGCAAGAGATCCGTAATGCTCAAATGGTACTATTCGCGCGAATAGTACCATGGAAATTATACGCTGCCTTCAGGGCGCTTGCCTGATGGAATGATAGGGGGCAAATTACTGAATGGTGCTAACTCCGCAACCTTCGTGCCGTCAGCGAACAATTCCGCTAGCCGCTGGTCATCTTCCGCGCCCCACGACCGATAGGCGTTGGGGGTGCTGGGCGCGAATTTTTTGAAACGCCTTCCCGTTGGTACCGTCTACTTGGTCTGGCTTTTCCGCCACATGCTTTCCTCCGCACGCGCGAATAAACTGCTGGCGCAGCACCTCCAGCCCCGTCCGGTCCGCGCCGTCAAACCGGGCGCGTGCCGCTGCTGATAGCGATCTGAATTCGACATCTTTCGCCAGGATGAGCGGGTGTACCTTGAGCGCGGTCTTGTGATAGCCCTGCAGGTAGAGCCCCGAGAATCGGCGCACGCGCGAAAGCGCCACGTACCCTTGCCCATACTCAAACACGTCCGAAAGATTCATCACGGCCGCATCCATGGACATGCCTTGGCTTTTATGAATCGTGATGGCCCAGGCGAGACGCAATGGCACTTGGGTAATGCGCGCCCGGACGTGGCCGTTTTCTTCCAGCGTCCACTCCATGGGCGTAACCTCGATGGGCCGGCCAGCTCTGGTTTCGATGATGGGGTAGCCGGTCTCCTCGCCGAAGCCCACCACCGCGCCGAGCGTGCCATTCACAAACCCAGCGGCCAGATTGTTCTTGGTGCACATGGCGACGGCGCCGATTTTCAGCGCCAGCGTTTCCGGGGAAAGGCAGCCGCGCTGTAATGTTTCGACCAGCACGCTTGGCCCACTCGCGGCCATCGTAAATACGCTCTCCTTCCCCCGAATTTCTGCCAGCCGTTTCGCGTTGAGCGCATCAACGTCAACATTATGGGAAAACAGCCGCGGCACATTCCCCGCGACCGACTCGTGCGCGCCGAGACGGCTCCTCACCCGCGCGTCGTGGAAGGCAGTATAGGTATCGCTCCTGATCGCTGAAAGCACGCTAAGAAAATCGCGGTCGTCCTGCCGGTATTGTTCGCTCAGGTAGCAAATGACCGGGCGCGCATCGCGCCAGGCGGTTGCGTCAAAGGCAAACAGCGCGGGCGGCTCGCCGGCTTGTACCACCGGCGGCAACTGAAAAAAATCTCCGACCAACACCACCTGCATGCCGCCAAACGCCGCGGCGGAATTTTTCTTCGCCGCGCGGCACACGGCGTCGGCCGCGTCCAGCGTGGAAGCGTCAAGCATTGACACCTCATCAATGATCAAAACGCTTGTCCGCCCGATCCGCTGGGAAACGCGCGGCTTGCGCACGATCGCCGCCACGTCGTGGGTTGAGAGCCGCTTCTTGATGCCGATGCCCGACCACGAGTGCAGCGTCATGCCATGGAGATGCGTCGCGGCAATGCCGGTCGAAGCGGTCACGGCAGGTTCGACGCCCCGATCACGCAGGTACTGCACGTACGCGCGCACCGCGTGCGTTTTTCCCGACCCGGGCTCACCGGTCAAAAAGACGTTCGCGCCGGTTTTCAGAATCGCGAGGGCAGTTTCCTGGGTCATAGATTCATCATGCGCTGCTGGCAGGAGATTTCAACGCACGCGAGATACTATTCTCCTATTCGCGCGAATTAGAGAATGGTTGCAATACTTTACTCCGCTACATTTTCAGATAATCTCGCCATTTGGCGTAGAGCGCACGCGTCGCCCGCAGATCACCCACGTTGTACCGGGCAAGCTCGAGGTACTTTCCCTCGCGGAACAGTCGGGCCACGTCATCGCCGGTAACGCCGCTCGCTTTGGGGCTCGGAATGCCAAACGCGCGACTCCAGAGATGGAGATTCCCCTTCTTCCCAACGGCGCCGTAGAAAGAAAGTTGGTCTTGCAGATCAATGTGCAGGGCGCCGAAGCTTTGCGAACCGAGGTAGCGGTTGGACATCAAATTTTTCGTCGGTCGAATGCCGTGGATGGCCGACCGAATCATCAGGAACGGCGCATCGAAGCCTCGACCGTTGAAGCTGATAAACTGGTCGTACGTGCCAGCGATGTCCCAAAATTTCTGCAGGATGGCCTGCTCGTCGCATGGTTGAAACTTTATCCCGTCTTCTTCAACCGCGGCGAGCGCGGCGTTTGGCGCCTGAAAGTACACCGCGCCACGGTTTTTGTCGGCATCCAATACGCCCACGGCGACAATTTCGCCCGTCAGCGGGGAAAACCCCAAACGGTTTTTCACGTCGGCCAGTAAACTCTCGGCATGGTCCTCGTCCTTAGCCTCCCGTTCAATCCAATGCGTCAAGGATTCCTTAGTCGCCGCATCCATGGCGTCAAAATCCTCTCCGACGGTTTCGATGTCAAAAATCAACGTGGGCATGGGTCACCGAAGTCTGCCGGCAACAACATCCGACGCCAGATGGAGGGCGTTGTTCCCAACAGGGTGATGTTGAGCTGGAGAATATTTGGCGATTGACACATACGAATCAATCCGTGCGGCCCGCGAGCCAGTTCTGTGCTACGAGTTTCCAGACTTAGCTCGCGTCGTGAGACGATTGCTTCTGCCGGTTCAACCACGACTGCTTCACGAGGGGCAGCGAGAGAGTGGAGAAAAGGTAGCCGACGGTTGGAATGATGGCCTTGAGCCACGGGTATTGGTCATGGATAACTACGAGCCAAACGCCGGCGGTCAGGTAGGTGACGAACGCGAGGAACAACCGCCGCGTCCAGGATGTTTCCCCCACCTTGTCCGCCTCCACCCGCCGATTGCGCTCTTTGATGGCGGCAATTTCTCGTTCGATTTCAGCGCCATTCAGCATGGCAATTTGAATTTTCCCACCATTAGGCCGAAAAGTCAAAAATGTCCCACGCGGTTAATGTCCTTCCCTCCCGTGAACGCCTGGCACTCTACCTCCTCTACCTCCTCCATCGTAGGGTGAGGAGAACCACTGGTAAGGTGAGAAATTTGAGCGTCCCCCACACTCAACCCCGCTCCCAACTCTACCCCGCTCCCACGGAGTTCTCTTCTCCACCGAAAACTACTTTCCTATTCGATCGAATAGTTGACTTAACCCGACACCGCATGGTATGTTGCAAACACCCATAAAAAACCGGACCGAGAGGTATGCCAAAAAGTCCGGAATGTGACTGCGCCCCTCCATGGTAAGTTCAGGCCATACCTTTCTACCTCCCCCCACCTCCTCCCGTTGAAACGGTGAACACAAAAATTTTCCATGAGCATCATGAGCATAATAAACACGGTGTGGAGATAAGGCCGCTGGAGCGAGTGCTCAAGGCGCTGGCTAACCGCCGGCGTCTGGCCATCATCCGGTACCTGTCGCGACGCAAAGACGCGACGGTCACCGAACTCGCCGACGCCATCAGTCTTTCACTGACGGCCACCTCCAAGCACCTGTCAGTATTGAAAGCAGCAGACATTGTAGCCGACGAAAAGCGCAGCCTGCTGGTCATCTATTCCCTGGTCAGTCCGGCTCATCCTGCCGTAAAATTGACTCTCGCCCTGCTGAATAAGTAACCGACTACCGCCGTAACGCTCATTGACGTGGTCAATCTAAAACTACTTTCCTATTCGATCGAATAGTTGAGTAAAATAACACAACACGATAATACAAACAATCGTAGGCCAAAAAGTCAAAAGGGCTCTTCCGGCATTGGTGGGGGGTAATACACCGTCCCTTACGGCGCGAGGTTCGCGCCGGATTCCCCTCTTTCGCCCCAGGCGGATCCGCCTCGGGAGGATAAGGTAAGAGGAGACGAGGGGGAATTATGAGTTTGGCGCAAAAACGCTGGAATTCCCCAAAACAATGGCCGTCGCGCACGCTGCATAACCCACCCCCTCCCTCCCTTACCGTAAGGGAGGGGGCCGGTGAACCGCTCATGACCCTTGTCTTACCCACGGAAAAGCCGGAAGAACCGTCAAAAGCGATATCGTGAGGCGTGAAACTTGTCACTCGCGGGTGATCCCCCGAGGGGAGAAAACTTAAAGGGACCTCTGCGAAACTCGCTTTCGTGGCGAGAATTCCAAATTTCGAAGCGA
>CAYJVS010000086.1:0-4811 GCA_964373635.1 uncultured Gammaproteobacteria bacterium | reverse complement strand
GGCAACGGCGGCGAGGCCACTTGCACGGGCCCGAATGAATTTTCTTCCGCCATAGGTTCAACTGTTGATATCTTCAATTATAACATAAAGCAAGATCCGCACCAACCATGAGGGTTAACGGTGATTCGTTCCCTTATTCAAGTCCACAAACATCAAGCACACTCATTTGGCTTTTACGCCGAACAATTCCCCGGAGCTCTGCTCCGGGGTGCCCCCTGGTTCCCTCCCCCGCGATGGGGGAGGGCTAGGGAGAGGGTGATTTCCAAAAAGTTTCCTCCATTTCCGCGCCGTCTCTCCACACCGCTCCTCCCCCCTCCTTCATGGGAAGGGGGAGGGAAAAGATTGTTCCTTTCCCGCGCTTGCCTCTCCCCGCCCTCACCCTACCCCTCTCCCACGGGGAGAGGGAACCGGGGTGAGGGGGAGGAGGTCCGACTTGTCCGCCATAGCTTTCTTGTCCGCCGTAGCTTTAGCGAAGGAGGAAGCAAAGGAGGAGAGGACTGGTGAGGGGGCCGAAGAGGAGAGCATGGCAAGTTTTGGGTAACGCTTCCAAAACTTTAGGTGGAAACTTAGGTGGGAACGAGTGCAGCCCATTGACACCGAAAAAAACTTGGCGTATGGTGGAGGGTCAAGCCATCCGCTTGATCCAAAAACTGATCGTTGACAAAAAGGAGACACACGTGTTCGGAATGTTGCTGGTCATGTTGATTGCGTTTATCCTGATCTTTCTATTTTCACTTTTGGAGTTTGTCTGGTGCGCGTTCCAACACAATGATGTCGTGGCCTTGGAACAGCGCCGCGGCTTCGCCAATCCGGCCACGCGGACAACCAAGGTGTTGCTCGGCGAACGGATGGTGGTGGTCAACTTCATTCTCCTCCTCATCCATCTGGTGACCTACTTCACGCCGATGCTGTTAGGAAAGCTGTCCCAAGACACCGACGGGGTGGTGACCGCGATGTTAGTCGCCTACGGCATCGTGCTGTTCTTCGGCGGGGAGATGACCGCCAAAAACCTCGGCTACCGCTGGATGACGCCCGCCGCCGTGGGATCGGCCCTCCCGCTCCAGCTGCTCTTGAAGACGTTCGCGCCGATCACCTGGGCGTTACGGTGGCTCAGCATGCTTACCGGCGGCCATGAATTGCGGCTCTACCGCGAGGAGGACGTCATTGCCACCGCCCAAGCGGCCCGCGAGCACGGCGCGCTTGACCCTCGCGAGGTCAAGCTGATTACCGATGCCATCGCCCTGGGCAACCGGCGCGTGCGCGATCTGTTAATCCCCCTCGGGCAATGTTTGACGATCGCGATCGAACCCTCACCCACGCGCCAGGAGCTCACCGACGCGGCCACCCGCCATTCCCACGTCATCGTCCGCGCCACGCCAGGCGGGAACATCGTGGGCTTGATCATGCGCAAAGACGTCATGGCGTTTTTGTCGCGGACCAACCTCCCGCCTAACCAAACGGTGGACTTGATGAAGGAAAAGGAGCTCAAACCCTGCGGCATGGTTGAGTTGCCGCAAGATTGGCCCATCGCCAAGGCGTACGAATTCCTCAATGGCGATGACGCCTGCGAGGTGGTGGACGAACAGGGCCGGACGGTCGGCATCCTGCGTTCCCGCCGAGTCGCCAACGCGCTGCTTGGCATCGAGAGCGAGTAGGAACGTTGACCGTAGCTGAAGAGAGTACTTACGCTGCCCCGCCAAGTCGTTACCAACGACGGTGCGCGGGGCTTTTTCATCTCAATGTACGCCATGAAATGGGTACATGGTTGACACCCTCCCAAACTACAATCAACCAAAAAACCGGCGCGCCGGCGTCGGTTCTGAACAGCGGGTAAGGGGAGTCGAACCCCTGTCAACAGGTTGGAAACCTGTGGTAATACCGTTATACGATACCCGCGCAATGTTTATCGCCCTTATTGTAAAGAATGGTGGGGGAAACGGCAAGGAAAAAACTTGCCTCGTGCTCCGTTCCCATAGTACACTGCCGGTAATGAGCGGGGTTTATCCCCACGAATCTAATTCCATTACCTATGAAAAATATGGAGTGCACCAAGTGCGGCGGCAGCGCCGAGGGTTACAAGTGCGACCAGTGCGGCGCCGAATCCGCCAGCCACGACGCCGGACACGCCTGCGGCGGCGAGCACTGCATGCCCAAGTGCACCGGCTGCGACGAGGCACAAGCCAACTGCACCTGCATATAGACGCGCTCAATCCCGCACACTATAAAACCGATCCGCCGCACGGCGGATCGGTTTTGCTGCCAGCAAAAAACTTATTCTCAAAAAGATTTTGGCGGCTTCAACGGTATGGGGGTTAACGTGGAGGTGGGCTGTGGCGCTGCTTGATCCACCTCGGTGTCAATAATTCCTTCCTCGGGCGAGCGTTTCGTCAGCGCAAAGGTATGACATTCCTTCCCCGCGCCGTGGTCATACCACACGCCCTCGGGGCCGCGGTCGCCGTAGGGTCGGGAGGGAAGCGGAGCCAGGGCCTTTCGGGAGGATTTTGGCGTGGGCAAGGCGAACGCGACGCAGAGTTGGTAGCGGTTGTCCGCCAGCTTCTCGTAGTCAAACGGCGCGCCGGTTTCCGGATCGCGTCCGAGATTGTCGTCGGCGCCAAGTTTTGCCATCGCTGCCAAAGTCTGGGGCACCGCGCCAACCCGGCGGTACTCCTCTTCCACCCGCCAGCGCACCTGCTGGGCTGCCTCCACGCGCCGCCGGTCAAATTCGTACTTGCGCGCGGTCAACGGCGAGCCGATGAGCGCAAATCCGCCAATCCATAACCCGGCAAACAGCACCGCCACCAGTACGAGCGCTACGGCCGCCAGAGAATTCCGCTGCCGGTAGTCAACGCGCCGCAATTCCCAAAAGTAAAACCCAAACACCGCCGCCGCGATGACCATGACGGTGGCCGCTTTGAGCAGAAAGTTCGCGGTATAGTTACCGCCCAGAAACTGATAGACCAAGGCGATGACCGAGCCGATGATGTTGACGGCCGCGACCAAGAGCACGAAATAGGTCAGCCACCGCCGCACCCCGCTGCCGGGATCAAGCTGATTTCTGCCAAACAGCCGGTGTTTGAAGCCGGTTAACAGCAGCAACAAGGGCCCGGCGAGGAGCAGCGACGCGATGTTAAACCGCAGCGCGCCAGTGGCGTGCGGTTCTCCGTACCCGTACCCGTAATCGTACGCCGCGCGGTCAATGGTCGGGACGAATCGGTCAATGAAGTGAAACACAATCGCGCCCACGGCGACCGCGGACAAGCCGAGCGCGACGTAGGTCAACAGATGGAGGAAGGCGTCAAACGCCGCGGGTTTTCGGGGAGGACCAAACATGGCGCAGAATCTTTAGGGACCTCTGCAAAACTCGCTTTCGTAACGAGAGTTCCAATTTCGAAGCGAAAAATCGCAAATGCGACGATGTTTATCTGCAAGATAAGCGGAGGAGCAGTTGCGATTTTGCAGCCGAAATTTGGAAATCGCAGTAGAAATGGAGTTTTGCAGCGGTCCCTTTAGGAATTATTAACTGATAACCATACGATACCACCCGCACTGCCGTTGCGCAAACTCACTCCTTATATTTAGAATGCCCACCGGCCCAGCGTGAATTGCGTCACGAACAGCCCTAACAACAGCATACTGCCAAAGACCACCACCATTTGCCGTTCAGTGTTCTTGGCCCAGATGCTTAACCACACATACAAGGGGAACAGCAGGAGAACGTAGCGGGGAAGACTCAACCAAAAGTTGGTGGAAACCCCCAAAAGCCAGCTTGCCAGGGCGTACGCGCCATACGACAGCCGCAGGAAAAACGCTTTGACGGCCACCGCCAGGCCGATACCGGCAAAAAGCATTTCCATCAAGCTGACCATGATAATTTCGGACGGCGGACGCCACCAGAATCCGTGCCAGGCCCCCACCAAACCCTGCCAGGGAAAGGTAAGGTATTTGGACCAAAACGCTTTCTGCTCCGCCAAAAATGCCAACCAATTGCCGTAGACCACGTAATTGATGCCCAAATAGATGAGGGCGAATCCGGCGGGGATCAGCAGCAAGCTGGCCGCATCCGCTCGGACGTTACGCCATTGGAATTTTTTCTGTTGCAGATACTCCAGAGCAAAAACAATCACCAAGAGTATGCCCACGATCCGTGTCAGGCTAGCCAGCATACCCAAGAGACTGGCGGCAATCCACTGTTCCTTGCGGGCAAAATAAAATCCGGCCAGCACCAAGGCGAAAAACAGCGCTTCGGTATAGGCCGCGGCCAAAAAATACGCCGTGGGAAACATCAGGAGGAAAAATACCGCGCGTTGGGAAATGTCGGCCGCGAAATCAAGGCGGAGCAGTTTATACAGATAGATGACGACAACAACCGAAGCGAGGTTGGAAATGAGGAGTCCGGCCAGCACCGGATGCATCCCAAGCCGGGAAACAAGAAAAATCAGCAGGGGATAGAGCGGGAGAAACGCGATGTTATGCCGCTCGTCCCCCGTGGTGACATACCCGTGCTCGGCAATCTGCACCAAATGGACCGTATCCCACCGCCACCACGACGCCAGGAACGTCTCGTGGAGCGGGAGCAGGCGATCGGTGACCACCACGAACGCGAGAAACGCAAAAACATACAACGCGATTCTTGAGGCGAGGAAAAATACGAGGATTTTTTTCATGGCATACCCACGCTTTCAAATAACGAATGTCTTGATTGGTCGCAATTACTGAACCCTGTTAGAGAATTGAGAAATTCATTTTTTCGAATACTCTTAGGACTGACGCGTTTGGTGTCATTCCGGCCCCGGAGCCGGAATCCAGGCCAA
>CAYJVS010000085.1:0-4843 GCA_964373635.1 uncultured Gammaproteobacteria bacterium | reverse complement strand
ATTGGCCTGGATTCCGGCTCCGGGGCCGGAATGACACCAAACGCGTAAGTCCTAATTGTATCGGAATTTCAAACCATCACTTCACTGACCCGGATATGCCGGATATGCAGGAGCCAGTGATGGAGCCCATAATTCACGCTTGCCGCTTTAGGAACCCCGCCAACCGGGGTTTTCTCTTGCCATGGTGTGCATGGGGGGAGCTCATGGTACCCGTCCGTCCATCCGGTCAATGACCGCCGGAATTTTGAAATCAACTCCTCGGCTCTCTAGCGTTGAGTTTACGGATCCAGAAGATGTGGCCGTCAACCGACGGCTCTGGCGATCGCGGAGCGTCGTTGGCGGCGCGGGAAAGGTAACCGCCGGATCCCACCGGATCTGCCAGATCCGAAACAACACGTCGCCGCGGTGATCGCGGATTAATTCCGGCGTCACCGTTTGGCGCGTCGCCAGCTGCCGGATGAATTCGTGCGTGGCGGCTGATTGGGGGTCAAGCTGGCTGATGTTGTCGCGCGCCGCTGGCCCCACCTCCACGTAGCGGAAGGTTTGGCCGTGGAGTTCTTGCAGCGCGTTGTTTTGCGCCAGGTAGGCAAAAATTCCGCTGTTCATGAAGGCCGCGTCGCGCGCGTAAAACCCGTAGCGAAAAAAATACCAGTTGGAGGGAAACCAGCTGATACGATTGTCGTAGACCACGGTTCGTTCGGGCGCGACCGCCAAAATCTGGTACTGATGCTCCCACCAATCCACCAGCGACCGGTAGTGTTGCGGACGCAAACGGGTGGGGATGGCGTTCTGCCGCCACGTTTCCCAAGCGGCAAATCCGACTGGCCGCGCCGGAAATGTTTGCACCAGCCGATCCAGCGCCCGTCCCTGTAGCCCCGGCACGTCGGCGAGCAGCAGGACCGCGATCACGACGGGCATCACGGCCCGCGCAACCGATGCCCGCCAAAACTGAATCGCCACGCCAAAGGTCAGGGCGTAAAATGGCAACAGAATTGAACCGCGGCCCAAGTCGTTCAACGTCACCAACGCAATCGCGCCGCCCAATAACGCCGCCCCAAAACTCCAGACCCAGCTGGCGGGTGGAATCTCGCGGCGGCGGCGCCCAAGCAGCGGCAATGCGGCAATCGCGACCGCGCTTGCCGGCAGCGAAAACCCGCGGGCATGGTTTTTCGCGAACTGCCAAGCCTGACGGACATCTCCTTGCCACAACGCCTGGTGGCTGGCCGGCCAATCTTTGGCCGTGTCTTGGCGCAGGAATCGCGCCAGTTGCAAGTCAAAATGACCGCGCGCGCGGTACACCTGCGCGTTATAGATCATCACGGGGCTGCTGATCAACACCAAGGCAACGGGCAGCGCCCACCATCCGCGGCGCCGCAACCACCGCTCCCGCCAGGCGATAAACCCAATCACCGGCAGCGTGAGCGCCGCCGAGTATTTGGTCAAGAGCCCCGCGCCAATGACCGCGCCCAGTGCCGCCCACCACCGCCAGGCGGTTTGCGGCCGCGCCGTTGTCCGCTCGGACACCACCTGGCTCAGCCTGACGGTCGCCAGCATCCAAAAGATTACGCCGGACTCTTGAATCGCTTGGCGCGAAATGAAAATGTGCCAGGGTAAAGCCGCCAGCAGCGCTCCGGCCGCCAGGCTGCCGCGCGACATCCCCCAACGCCTCAACACCAGCATCACCAGCGCGACCGAGGCCACGCCGTAGATAACGGACGGCAACCGCACGGCCCAGAGGTGAATCCCCAACAGCCGCGTGCTTAACCAGATGCCGGCAAAATGAAGCGGCGGATGGTCATTGAAACTCAAGACCGACCACGCGGGCACGGCGTCCCGCTCTTGGTACCAGACCCAGGGCGTTCCCAATTCGGTGGAAAACATAAAATCGTTCCACCCGATTCCTCGCACCGCGTAGTTCCCCTCGTCGGTTCTGACCTCATCAAGATCAAGATTGACCAGACGCAAAATTGCCGCCACCCCAAGGATGACGGCAAACGCTCCCCACCAGGAAAACAGTCGGCGAATTACCTGGACCACCATAGTCTTTCGCACCGAAACCGCCTGCCGGGCCGGCTATTGGTCCGCCGCGGCTTTCACCACGATCCGTTCAATGATGGCGTCGGAAATCGGCCGGTCAGCGGCGTCGGTTTTCAGTTGCGCAATTTTATCCACCACCGCCAGACCGGCAATAACGCGGCCAAAGTTCGTGTGTTTGCCGTCCAGCCACGGCGTGGCCGCGGCGGTGACGATGAAAAATTGACTGCCGTTGGTATCGGGGCCGAGGTTCGCCATGGCGAGCGACCCGCGGACCAATTTATGGCGATTGATTTCATCGGCAAACGTATAGCCGGGTCCGCCGGTCCCCCACCGCGCTTTCGCGTCTCGTGACTTGCTCAAGGGGTCGCCGCCCTGCAGCATAAAATCCGGAATGACGCGGTGAAAGCGCGTGCCGTCGTAAAATCCATCGCGCGCCAGTTTGGCGAAATTTTCCACGGTCCGGGGGGCATCCGCGGCAAACAGTTCAACTTCAATCGTCCCGAAATTAGTGACGATGTCGGCGATCATGGTCGGGATGTTTGTTGCCGGTGATGGCGTCGTACGCGCAGTGCGCGACAACGTCCGTGGCGGTTGAGCGCTGCATCCGGCAAGCACCGCGGCGGAAAGCGCAACCGCAATCGGACCGCACCAAGCTCTCGGTTTCATACGTCGTACTCATTAGTATCCTATAACGTACTTGACATCAAATTGGAACTCCCCCTCCCTATTTTTTAATGAAATCATTTGTGGATAAGTCTTTTCCTCTTCTCTATAAGTTGAATACTTTTATTGTTCAACGTCACTAAAGCCAGTCGCTGGTTTGTTCTGCCTGGCATCGCACCATACCATCATACCTGAATCATCGAGCGATGACAACCGTTGGCGCTCACCCCGTTGCGCATAACGTTCGCTCAACAATTCCAATTTTGCAGTAGGGCCAACCCTCATGAGCGCGGGCAATAAGATGACGGTAAGCTTTAACGGTCGGAAAAATCACCCGGGTAATATAACCTCAAATCCATCTTTTCCCACTCTCTCCTCAAGCTTTCGCACAATCTCTTCCGCGCGATCGTCCGGGCCGACAACATATAACGGCTTGCCGTTCGGGCCGCCAAACCTAATATTTCCCCGAGGAACGACCGCCGCTCCCAAGAGCGATTGCGCGGCACGGAAATCCGGATGCGGCTCAAATCCCAAAGAACGCGCATAGTGGACGGCGCCCCACACGATGTCTCGTGCCAGGCCAATGGCAATGACGTCCGGCCGGTGATCAAAATAGACGCCCGAAAGCATCGTTTCAAATTCTTTGATGGAACGGAATCCTCCCATGACGTCTTTGACGCCCAAACAAAATAAATCAACGAGAAAAATCGCTCCCGAGTCCGTGGTACCGCCTTGACGGGAGATGGCCACTCGGGCATGTCCCATTTCTTTCCACCCGGGGTTGATGTAACAGCGGACGTTCTCGCGGGAGGAAACAACGGTCCGCGGATGCACGGAGTTGCTCATAGCGCTAACCCTCGTACCCGCATACGCCCATGCGTGGGGAGTTCACGACTGGCAAGAGCATTTCGCCGCCGTGCGGGTGTTTTGTGGCGTCTTCGCCGCACGCGTCACAGTAAAACATGCCTACCTCATCTTTGGTGTTCCCCGTCTCTCCCTGGCACTCAACACATACCGTCGTGGCAAGCTTGCCGCACGGCGAATAGGGAAATGCCATGGACTCGTTGCGGGCCAGCAGACGAACCGGCCCGCCGCTCATCTTGGGGGCGCCATGACCCAGCACGTGATTGGCCAGCTCCGTCGTGCTGCCAAAGTCATATTCGTAAGAAAACCGCCTGCCCGGGCGCAAAACGTCTATCAACCTCGCGCGCATCGGTTTGTCGCCGTGCTCGCTGGTCACCCCGGCTTCCGGAGCCGTATAGGTTTGCCCGCGAATGCGAAACATACTCATGTGTCCGCAACATTCAAGCCAGATATCGCGCAGAAAAGCATCAAGCGTTCGCAGTCCGGCTGATTCCTTGGCTTCAAGGTGCAGGAAATAGCGAGAATCATTTGGGGACGTCACGAGAATATGCAGCGCCGGTTCACCGTTCTTTTTGGTGGTTCGTTTCGGACACTCCTGGAGATGTTGCTCAACGGAGCCTTGCGGAATGTTGTGCGTACCGCACATGATGCAGACACCGGAAGTGACTCGCTTTAATGTTGGCATGGCGGGTGATGAAAAGATTTAGTCAACGGATCGTGTGGTGTGGGCCTGATTGAGGATCCACTGGTTCTTTGTTGGCTCTCCCGCCCGTTCCCGCAATTACTAAACCCCGTTAGAGAATTGAGAAATTCATTTTTTTGAATACTCTCTTGACTCAAAAACGGTTATTGATTTGCTCTATACTCCGCCCCGCGGCCGCCACCGCGGTCGCGGGACAAGCGGGGGGGGGGAGCGAGTCTACTGTTTCAGAATATCCCCCAGCCGCCTGATTGCCTCGCCGTAGCGCGTCCAATCGCCCTCCCGTTGCGCTCGGAGCGCCTCTTCATACGCGGCGTTCGCTCTGCGTATGCGTTCCTTGAAATCTTCCGAAGGCGCTTCGCCTGCCCGCCCCGCTTCGCTCGGCGAGGCCGGGGAGGCGGACGGTCTTGCGGTCGAGGACCCCTCTCGTCGTACTCCTGTTCCCTGCCTGCCGGCAGGCAGGGCGTCACCAAAGATTCTCGTCAGTCCCTGCTCCAGCGTCTCTTCCATGGCAATTTTATTTTCATACGCCACCACCACCCGTTTTAACTCGGGAATTTTTCCGGCCTCGGCCTTGAG
>CAYJVS010000084.1:0-4883 GCA_964373635.1 uncultured Gammaproteobacteria bacterium | reverse complement strand
TTCCCGCCTACCGTTCGCAATATTCCAACGCCCGCGGGCCGTACAAAGGCGGCATTCGGCTCCACCCGGCCGTGACCCCAAATGAGGTCAAGGCGTTGTCATTGTGGATGGCAATCAAGTGCGCCGTGGTTGATCTGCCCTTTGGCGGGGGCAAAGGCGGAATTCCCATTGATCCAAAAAAACTCTCAACGGCGGAGCGCGAGCGGCTCTGCCGGGCCTACATGCGGGCGTTTGCCGACGTGTTGGGTCCCCACCGCGATATTCCCGCGCCGGATGTCGGCAGCGACGCCCAGATGATGGATTGGATGGCGGATGAATATGCCGCCATCATCGGTCACCCCGAACCCGCCGTGATCACCGGCAAGTCGTTTGAGCACGGCGGTTCAGCCGGGCGCGACGCGGCAACGGGTCTGGGCGGATCCTTCGTGCTGCGGCAACTGGCATCCCGCCTGGGCTTCGTGCCGGCCCGTACCCGCGTGGTGCTGCAGGGATTTGGCAATGTTGGCCGGCACTTCGCGCGGTTAGCCAGCCGCGGTGGTTACCAAATTGTGGGCATCGCCGACTCCCGCACCAACCTGCTGGCCGCGCCCGGCACCGTCCTGGATGTTGCCGCGATGGAACGCGCCAAAGATCAATTTGCCCGCCTTGACCCGTGCCGCCACGCCGCCAGTGGAGAACCGTGCGACCGCGCTGGCCATCGCCATGTCACCAGCGACGAATTGCTCACCGCCGACACCGACGTGCTGGTGCTGGCGGCGTTAGAGAACCAACTCACCGCGGCCAATGCCGCTGACGTCAAGGCCAAGCTCATCCTGGAGTTGGCGAATGGTCCCACGACTCCCGAGGCGGATGCCATCCTCAACCGCCGCCGCGTGACGGTGGTGCCGGATGTGCTGGCCAACGCCGGCGGGGTGACCGTGTCCTACTTTGAGTGGCGGCAAAACCTTGAACACCAACGGTGGACTGAGGCAGAGGTTGAAACCAAACTCCAGGAGGCGCTCAAGCCGGCCGTGGCCGCGGTTTGGGAGCACGCCCGCAAAAACCGCGTCAGCTTGCGCTTAGCCGCATTCCTGATTGCCCTCCAGCGCCTGGCAGCGGCAATCGAACGCGCCGGGGCGGCATCCACAACCACCGGCCGGCGCGGCTAAAGAGTCCAGCGTGGCGGTCTGCAGGCGAATGGGAGTGCCCAGCCACTGCCGGGCAATCCGCGTTAAGGTTTCCGTCCCATCGGTAACCCACCACTGGTTGACATCCCCGCGCGTGATTTGTGCCGCCAGCTCGGGGTGAGCTTCCAGATATTCGGCTAATTTTTCCGCCACCACCGCGGCCGGGTCCGGGACCATGCAGGATTTCCCCATCACCGCCGCGAACTCGTTGCGCATCATCGGATAGTGGGTGCAGCCCAGCACCAGGGTGTCCACCCGCGCTTGCTTCAATGGCCGAAGATACGCCCGCAAAATCCGCTTCGTCTCCGGCCGATGTCCCCAGCCTTCTTCAATCAACGGCACCAGCAACGGACATTTCTGCTGGGTCACCCGCAGCCTGGGGTTTTGGGCCGCAAGCTCCCGCGCGTAGGCCGCCGACGCGACCGTACTCGCCGTTCCCACCACGCCAACCCGGCCGAAGCGGCTGGTTTTTGCGACCGCTTCCGCCAGCGGACGGATCACGCCCAGCACGCGCGCCCGCGGGAAATGCCGCGGCAGCCATTCCTGCTGCAGCCGCCGCAACGCCAGCGCGGACGCGGTATTGCACGCGACAATCACTAACGGACAGCCGCGGGACAAAAGCCACCCGACGCCTTCGGTGGTGAAGCGGTAAACGAGTTCGGCTGACCGATTGCCATACGGCAACCGCGCCGTGTCACCGAGGTAACACAACTGCAGTTCCGGCAGCCGCTGCCGAATGGCTTTGGCCACGGTCAACCCGCCGACGCCGGAATCAAAGAGTCCGAGCATAGAATGAAAATTCCAAATCACAAATTCCAAATTCCAAATAATTTCCAATGACCAAATGAAAATTGGAAATTGGAAATTCAAACGAAGCTGTTGGGAGATTGGAAATTTTCTACCCGACGGGTATCTGCTCGCGCAGCTCCTGCCGCACCTTCGCCAACAGCGCCGCGGTTTGCGCTTCAATGTTGACCCGCAAGAGCGGTTCGGTGTTGGAGGGCCGCGCGTTGAACCAATACCCATCGGCCTCAATCGTCAACCCATCAAGATGGCCGATGCGGCGCGCCGTCGGCCCGTGGCGTTGTTCTAACGCCGCCAGCACCGCCCCGGTATCGGCCACGCGAAAATTCAGCTCGCCGGAGATATGGTACCGTTCCCGCAACGGGGCAAAAAGTTGCCGCAAGGTTTTGCCCGACCGTGACCGCAACAGCAGCATTTGGAGCGCCGGAATCCACCCGTTGTCCAAATAACTGCCCGCGAACCGGTAGTAGTAATGACCGGTGACCTCGCCGCCAAAGACCGCGTCCAGCTCCCGCATCTTGGCTTTGATGAAGGCGTGTCCCACGCGCGACACCACCGGCGTGCCGCCGTGCTGCCGGGTCGTATCGGGCACGCAGTGCGACGCCCGCAGGTCGTAGACCACCGTTCCCCCGCCGTTCTCCAGGAGCGTCAGCGCCGCCAGCCGGGCGGTGACAAAATCGCCCGGGATGAATTCAGCGCGCTCATCCACGAAAAAACACCGATCGGTGTCGGCGTCCCAGGCGATGCCAAGGTCAGCCTGCTTTTCCCTAACCGCCGCTTCCAGATCGCGGCGGTTTTCCGGCAGCAACGGATTAGCTTGATGGTTGGGAAACCGGCCGTCCGGGGTAAAGCAGAGCGGGATAATCTCCAGCGGCAACCCCGCAAAAACCTTCGGGGCAATCAGGCCGCCGACCCCGTTGCCGGCGTCCATCACCACCCGCAGCGGTTTGATCTGCCGCCAATCAACGGCCGCGCGCACCGCGGCCGCGAAGTCGTCCAACACCCCCGGAAGGTCGCGCACCGTTCCCGGATGCGGGGAAGCGGTAAACCGGTCGCGCTCGACGAGTGTTTTGAGCTCGGAAAGCCCGCTCGCTTCGGAAACCGGCGCGGCGTTTTCACGGACAATTTTGAAGCCATTGAACTCGGCGGGGTTATGCGAGGCGGTCACCATCATTCCCGCGGGAAAACGGTACTGGGCAACGGCAAAATAAAACGCGTCAGAACTGCAGACGCCAAGGGTTACAACGTCTACCCCTTGGGCCGTGAGGCCGGCTATCACGGCCTGGCGTAAGACCGGACTACTTGTTCGCACGTCCCAGCCCACGGCCACCGTGCGAACGCCGAAATGACCCGCCACGGCCCGGCCAAGTCGTTCCGCCACGTCCTCATCCAGCTCCGTGGGGTACACTCCGCGGATGTCATAGGCTTTGAAGATGCTCGGGTTGTAGGGCATGGATGAATATTTAGGCACGACATGGAAGTACTGAGTCTCGCCCCATACTCCACGCTTACGAGCGCCACCGCGGCAACGCTTGACCGGCCGAGCGGAGGATCGCGCCAAACGCCCACAGCGCCGCGGCGAGTCGCACCAGCCAGCCGGCCGGGCCAAAACTCGAAACCGCAACCAACAATGTCATCCCGACCACCATCGAGGGTAAAAACGTTTTGTTCCAACGACCGTTGCCGAACCGCTGCAGCACGCTGACACCGATGACAATTCCGGCCACCGCTTGGGCCACATACATGCCAACCAGGTACAAAACCGCGACGATGAGCGCCAGCGGCATGCCGATCACCGTGAAGACCAACGCCACGGCCCCGACCGGTACCGCCAGGAATCCAATCACCCCCCACGCCAGCGTCAACCACGGTTGCCGCCGCTGCATCAGTTCGGCCAATTCCAGGCACCAGCGCGGCGCGAGCGTGACCAACACCAACCCGACCACCAGCAGCCCAAACAGGCTGACCAGCCGGCCGAAAATTTCGGTCCGCCATCGCTCGGCCGGCGTCGGCCCCACGAACGGCTGATGTTTCACAACACCCGTGACGGGCGCGGTCGTGGTGCTCAAGAGTTGCTCCGGCGAACGGGCCAAGTACGTCAGGTCCCCGTTCACCCGCGCTTCCCGCCCGATGGTCAAAGTTCCGTGTTCTCCCAACGCCACCGTTGCCGGCCCAGCGACGGAACCATCAAGCACCACCGTGCCGCCCCGCGCCGCCAGGGCGCCATTGATGGTTCCCTGCAGCTTCAGCGCGTCGCTCCCGATCAGGGCATTGCGTCCGACGCTTGATGTCGGCGTCAGCGCCAGCTGCCCCGCCCACACATTGAGATTTTTTCCCACCGCCCCGCCGAGCGACACCGTTAAGGCAGCTACCCGCACGTCCCCCGCCACGTCCCCGGTGAGCGCGAGGTCGGAGGCCAGCGCGAGGACATCCCCGCTGACGTTGCCGGAGATGGTGACCCGCGATGCCACCACCATCACGTCGCCATCCACGTCACCGGCAATCTCAATCCTCTCGCCCACGGCCGCATAGTCGCCGGCAAACCGTTGCCCGGCCGGCAGCTGGTGCGGGGAACCGGATCGAACGGGCAGCCACGCCGCGGCCGCCGCCAATGGTAGCGCCACCCCCAGCGCGACTGCCCACCGCCACGAACGAAGTTGTTTTGCCATAAACCAAAAAACAGCGTGACATCAACGTATCCTAGAAACTGCCAGATTGCAACCCTCTGATGCCATGGCCATAAGTCTTAGGTCATGGCAGCGGGTCAGGTCGCGGGTCTGCGTCAAAGGCCCTTTTGACCTTTGACTTTTGACCGAACTCGCTGCCAAGCCTTATGACCATAGACTAACGACGACAGACAGCGCAACCATATTACCAAAACTGACCCCAGAAAGGTTGCCAACCACACCCCAT
>CAYJVS010000083.1:0-4899 GCA_964373635.1 uncultured Gammaproteobacteria bacterium | reverse complement strand
CCCTCCCTCCCTTACCGTAAGGGAGGGGGCCGATGAACCGCTCATGACCCTTGTCTTACCCACGGAAAAGCCGGAAAAACCTAAAAATACTCAAGTCGTAAGTCCTATTTATCAGTTTCTAGGCCCTGGCTCGGCTCGCTCCGGGAGGAACAGCGTTGGTTTTTGATTTGTGCTATTTTGTGCTATAAAGTAAAACGTGGTACTTTATACTTAGTAGTAATAAAATTTTTTCAATTAGTTGCTTAATACTACAGTTATAACCATAAAGTAATACTTTACAGTTTTTGTTTTTTTTGATAGATTATAACCAACTGACACTCACGGTGGATAAGTAGACCGAAGCTTTGCCAGCGGCGGTATGGTTGATTCCTTGCTCAAAATTGGGAAGCTCGCGAAGCTCGCGGGCGTACTGCCCTCGACAATCCATTTTTATACCCAAATGGGTTTACTTGCTCCAAGCGACCGTTCCCGCGGGGGGTACCGGCTGTATGATCCGGCCCTAGTGGAGCGCGTCAAAACGATTCAGGAGTTGCAGCAGGTCCGGCGGCTGACCATCGCCGAAATCCGGCAACAGATCCGTCAGGGCTAACCCCTCTTCGCCTATGCGCCGTTTCCGTCACCGTCGTTCCCATCGCGCGACCAACGCGTACGAGCGCTACTATCGTCCCGCGTCCGCGCGGCGGCGCCGGTCGTTCGGCGATCGTTGGGCCGCGCTGCCGGCGGAAACCAAGCGGACGATTGCCGGCGTTATCGTCATTGCCCTGGGGTTGACCGCCGGACTGGCGCTGTTTGGGTTCGCGGGACCGGCGAGCGGGACGATCTCTCGGATTTTGGCGCAGGGCGTCGGGGTCGCGCGGTGGTTGGTACCCGTGCTGCTGATACTGCTTGGGGTGTGGTTTTTGCGGGCGGACGCCAGTGGGGGATTGCTGTCGCGCGGCCTCGGCGGGGTGCTTGTACTGGTGGGTGTGGCGGGTATCGCCCATCTTCCGATCGCGGGCCGCGTAACTGCAGGCGCGATGGCCGGCGCGGGCGGCGGGTTCCTGGGGTTAGGCGTCGCTGGCTTTCTCGTCCGCGCGTTAGGGATCTGGGGCAGCGCGGTGGTGCTGTTCGCGGTCGCCGTGATTGGAACGCTCCTCTTCTTTCACACCTCGTTCGCGCAGTTGCGCACGGCCGTGGCGCGCGCCACGGCGCTCGTGCAGGCTTTGCGGCAGGCGTTGGTTCGTCGGCGCGTGCGGAAACTGCAAGCCGTTCGCGGCCTCACGCCACCGCCGCCAACCACCTTCAGTCCGCGCGACGTGCCCGTGCCGATGGACGTGGAGGGCGCCGATGTCATCGCGGAAACGGCCGACGAGGACGATGACGCCGCCGGTGACGAATTGACGGCTCAAACGGCCAAACCTAAACGGCGCCGCCCGTTGCCCGTCAAACTGGATATTCCTTTACATCTTTTGACCGGCCAGGCCGGCAAGCCCACCAGCGGCGACCTCAAGGCCAACCAATACTTGATTGCCAAAACGTTTGTAAATTTTGGCATTGCCGTGGAAATGGGCGAGGTCAACATCGGCCCAACGGTGACGCAGTACACCCTGAAGCCCGCTGACGGCGTCAAACTCTCCCGCGTCGTCGGCCTCTCGGACAACCTGGCGCTGGCGCTTGCCGCCCACCCGATCCGGATTGAAGCGCCGATCCCGGGCCGGTCGCTGGTGGGCATTGAAGTGCCGAATCAAACCGCCGCGATTGTGCCGTTGCGCGAGGTGCTGGATTCCGACGAATTCCGCCACCGGCAGTCGGCGCTGATGGTGGCTTTGGGCAAAGACGTCAAGGGCAAGCCGTGGCTGGCGGATTTGGCCAAAATGCCGCACCTCTTGATCGCCGGTTCGACCGGATCGGGCAAGTCCGTGGCCATCAATACCTTGATTATCAGCCTGCTGTTTCAAAACGGTCCGGGGGCGTTGAAGTTCATTTTGGTTGACCCCAAACGAGTGGAGTTGCCCATCTACACCGGCATTCCTCACCTGCTTACCCCCGTGATTACCGACGTCAAAAGAACGGTCAGCGCGCTGAAGTGGACCATCCACGAGATGGAGCGGCGGTTTGATCTGCTGTCAGCCGTGCACCGGCGCGACATTGCCGCCTATAACCTCGGCGCCACTGAACCCTTGCCGTACCTGGTTTTAGTGATTGATGAACTGGCCGACCTGATGGCCGCCGCCGGCCCCGAGATTGAAGGTTCCATCATCCGGCTGGCGCAGATGTCGCGGGCGGTCGGCATCCACCTGGTGATTGCGACGCAGCGGCCGTCCGTTGACGTGCTCACCGGGTTGATCAAGGCCAATATTACCACGCGGATCGCGTTTTCGGTCGCCTCGTTGGTGGATTCGCGAACGATTTTGGATATGGGTGGAGCGGAAAAGCTGTTGGGCCGCGGCGACATGCTGTATTTGTCCGCGGAAATCCAAAAACCCAAGCGCCTCCAGGGGGCGTACGCCGCCGACAGCGAGATTAAAAACGTCATTGAACACCTCAAAGCTCAGGCCGAACCCGAGTACCTGGAGGAAGTGACGCGGCGACCTGAACAGGCCGAGAGTGAATTTACCGCCGCTGGGGAAGATGGTGAAGATAGCGATCCCCTGTTGGGACCGGCGACGGACGTCATTGTCCGCGCGGGCAAAGCCTCGGCGTCGCTCTTGCAGCGGCGGCTGAAAGTCGGCTACGCGCGGGCCGCCCGGATTTTGGATTTGCTGGAAGAACGCGGGGTGGTCGGACCCGCGGATGGCGCCAAACCTCGGGACGTGCTCTTGCCCCGTTCGCCCGAGAATGTTACCCTGGGAGATGAAGGATCTTTGGACCCGCGCGACAGCAGCGGATCTGGCGCTGATGAACCGCCCGTGGCGTAACGGGCGATTGACGGCACCTCCGCCCCGGCGGCGGCAGCCGCCGGCGGTGCGGGTGTGGATGCAGTCATTGGCTCATCCTATGGATCAGGGCGACGCGGAGAAACACTTGCCCCGTGGCGGCAAACCCGCCGTGGGGTTTGTCAGCCGGACGATTGCCTGCGAGCAGACGCTGGGCGAGTGTTTGGCGCAGCGGCGGGCCGGCCTCGGGTACAGCCTGGCCCACGTTGCCAGCGAGTTAGCCATTAACCAGGGGTACCTGGAAGCCTTGGAGCGCGGCAAGCACGCGGCGTTGCCCGGCACCGTCTATGCCCTGGCCTTTGTCAAGGCTTACGCCCGGCTGGTCGGACTGGATCCGATCGAGGCGGCGCGGCGTTACAAAAGCGAACTCGCCGTGATGCAGCGCGCCCGCGGCGAACCAGCCCGGACCTGGCGGCCGGTGCGGCGGACCTCCTGGTGGCAGCTGGTTTCACCCGCCCGTTTGGCGAAAAACGCCGGCATCGCGGCGGTGTTGGTTTTTTTCCTGGCGTACCTGGGATTCAAGGTGGAAGCCATTGTGCGGGCGCCGCTGTTAACGGTCACCAGTCCGGCCGACGAGGTCTTGACCGACAACCCCTTGGTGCAGGTGTTGGGGCAAACCGAACCGGGCGGCACCGTGACGATCAATGGGCAAGAAATTTTGCTCGACGAACAGGGCCGGTTTGCCACCCCGCTGGATTTGCAGACCGGCGTCAATTTGATCCGCATCACCGCCCGCAAAAACCACAGCAACGAAACGGTCATTCTCCGTCGGGTCGTCTTGCAGGAGAACGAGCGTTGAGATTGCCAATTGTAAATTGTCTCCCTTCGGGAGATCCCCCGGAGGGGGCAAATTGCAAATTTAATTTTTTTCAACGTACATGGATATGGTCAAAGCCGTCGGGAAGGAAAGCGACGAGCGGCTGAAGTCCATGGCCGCGGCCGTGGCGCAGATCAAGGAGAAGTTCGGCGACGGCTCAATCATGCGCCTGGGCGAGGCCACGCGCATGGCCGTGGACGCGGTGTCCACCGGCTGTTTGGGTTTGGACATCGCGCTCGGGGTTTTTGGGGTCCCGAAGGGACGCATGATTGAAATTTACGGGCCGGAGGCATCGGGCAAAACCACGCTGGCGCTGCACATCGTGGCCGAGGTCCAGCGGCAGGGCGGGGTGGCCGCCTACGTGGATGCCGAGCACGCGCTGGATCCCCAATACGCCGGTCGCATTGGCGTCAATGTCAAAGAACTGCTGATCTCGCAGCCGGATACCGGCGAACAAGCGCTGGAGATCGTGGAAACCCTGGTGCGCTCTAACGCCCTGGACGTGATCGTGGTGGATTCCGTTGCCGCCTTGACGCCGCGGGCCGAAATTGAAGGCGAGATGGGCGACCAACACATGGGGCTCCACGCCCGGCTGATGTCGCAGGCCTTGCGCAAGCTGGCGGGGATCGTGGCCAAGGCCAATACGATCGTGATTTTTATCAACCAGACGCGGATGAAAATCGGGGTGTTTTTCGGCAACCCCGAAACCACCACCGGTGGCTTGGCGCTCAAGTTTTACGCGTCCGTGAGGATTGAAGTCCGCCGTTCGGGGCAAATCAAGCAGGGCGAAAAAATTATCGGCAACCGCGTCCGAGTCAAGGTCGTCAAAAACAAAGTCGCGCCGCCGTTTACCACCGCCGAGTTTGATATCATGTACAACGAGGGCATTTCGCTTTCCGGCGACGTGCTGGACCGCGGCGTGGCCTACCGCGTGGTGAGCAAGTCGGGAAACTCCTACGGTTTCGGGGAAGCGAAGCTGGGGATGGGACGCGAGGCGGCCAAAGCGTTTTTACGGGAAAATCCCAAAGTCATGGCGCAAATCCGCGCGGCGGTGCTGGAAAAAGTTCGCGCCGGCGAGAGTCCGGTTGAGGAGTGAACCGCGCCAGGGGAGCGGCGCCCGATCCTGGACATTGCCAGGATCTGGACGAGGCGCCCGATTCTGGACGA
>CAYJVS010000082.1:0-4899 GCA_964373635.1 uncultured Gammaproteobacteria bacterium | reverse complement strand
GTACTACACCGTCCCTTACGACGCGAGGTTCGCGCCGGATTCCCCTCGTAAGGTACGAGGGGACGAAGGGGAGTTATGAGTTTGAGGCAAAAAACGCTGGAATTCGCCAAAACCATGGCGGTCGCGCCCGCTGCATAACCCACCCCCCTCCCTTGCCGTAAGGGAGAGATCCGCTGAACCGATCATGACCCTTGTCGTACCCACGGAAAAGCCGGAAGAACCGTTTTTTGTTTCACCGCTCCTTTGGGGGCGGTGATGCTTGGAACGGTTCCGCAAGGGAGCGAGTTTGCAGCGTTGCGCGAGTTCAATATGCCGCATCCCGGCGTCCGGCGTACCATAGCCCACGTCATGAGCAATGGTGCCGAATGGAGTATGGCCACCTCACTGTACCGCAAACATCGGCCGCGGACGTTGGCTGAAATTTCCGGCCAACGCCACATTTTGACCACCTTGCGCCAGGAATTGGCGTTGGATCGCGTGGCGCATGCGTACCTGTTTGCCGGACCGCGCGGCACGGGGAAAACCACCACCTCGCGGATTTTAGCCAAGGCGGTCAACTGCCTCCAGCGCGCGGCCGGGAAGGTGGAGCCGTGCAACGCGTGCGCGGCGTGCGTCAGCATCAGTGAGGGCAACGCCCTGGACGTGGTGGAAATTGACGCGGCCTCGCACACGGGCGTGGACCACGTGCGCGAGCACATCATTACCGGCGCGCGGGTAACGCCGACCAGCCTCAAGCGCAAAGTCTTCATTATTGACGAAGTGCACATGTTGAGCGTGGCGGCGTTTAACGCCTTGCTCAAGACGCTGGAGGAACCGCCGGGCGACGTTTTGTTCATTCTGGCGACGACCGAAGTGGGCAAGTTGCCGGCGACGGTCATCAGCCGTTGCCAGCGGTTTGACTTCAAAAAAGTTTCCGCCGAAGACATTCTCGAGCGCCTCGCGCGGGTGGCCGCGCGCGAACGGCGCGACGTGACCCGGCCGGTGCTGGAAGCGATCGTGGCGCACGCCGACGGTTCGGTGCGCGATGCCGAGAGTCTCTTGGAACAAGTCTTGGCTGTGGGCGAAGACCCGGTCACGTTGGAGCAGGCAGGGCTGATTTTGCCGCTGACCGATGTCACCGTCGTGCTGGAGCTTATCTCGGCGTTGGTGGCGCGGCAAGTGCGGCCGGCGCTGGCGGTGATTGACCGCGTCGCGCGCGAGGGCATGGACGTGCCGCATTTCGCCGCCACGGTGACCGCGTGGCTGCGCGCGCTGTTGCTCCTGAAAAGCGGCGCGCCGGTTTCCGCCCTGGGAGTGGAATGTACCGCCGAACAAGCCCGGCAGCTGCAGGCCATCGTCGAGCCGCTCAACTTGTCGTCGGCGGTCGCCGCGATTTCCGCGTGGACCAGCCGGGGCGCGGAAATGAAGTACGCCTTGTTGCCGCAGCTCCCGTTAGAGCTGGCCGTGGTGGATATTTGTCTTCAGGGCGGGGGCGTTACTCTTGCCAGCCCTTCGCGCCGGTCAGCGCCGGCAGCCGCGGTTACGCCGGTGGAGTCATTGCCAAAGCAACGGAACCAAAAGCCAGCGACCCACCACCAGCCGGCTGCGCCGGGAGTGCCGCCCGCGCGGAAAACCGCGGCGTCCAAGTCAATGACCGCGGCAAACTCGCCAGCAACGCCGCCGCCGGCGGGGGGTCCTGCCTTGGGCAAAAGTGAATCGTCGGCCGCCAGTATCGGCTTAGCCGAGGTCAAGAAACTTTGGCCGGCGGTTCTGGCGGAAATGAAAACCCAAAACTATAGTTTGTTTTCGGTGCTCCGCGTGGTGCAGCCGGTCAACGTCGTGGGCGCGGTGGTGCAGCTTGGCGGAGCGTACGATTTTCACCTCGAGCGGTTGTCCGAGCATAAAAATCGCGAGATTGTCGAGCGGGTGTTGACCAGGGTGCACGGCATGCCGCTGCGGGTTGAGGGCGTGATGGTTTCCGCCGCCGCGCCGCCGGGCTACGTGGCGCAGGATGCCGCGCTCCAGACCCTTTTGGAAGGTTTTGGCGGGAAAGTGGTGGAGTAATTGGAAGGGGTAGGGTAAAGATATTGGGCTCTTCGTGATTTATCGTGGGTAACCCCACGGACACACGGAAGCTTGAATCCTAATTTTTCGCCCGATCCATCATTGAGGACTTGCACAATGGCGGGTATGATGGCTCCAAAATTGCTTTCTGGCTTTCAATATTGCTTCCTTTTGAGCCACTTTATCCCCCCCAACATGAGGTGCGTTGGCGTTGCGGGTTTTTGGGGTCATTCCGGCCCCGGAGCCGGAATCTAGGCTGATCATTGCGCAAATTACTGGATTCCCCTGGAGTTTACCCCGTTAGACAATGGACACGTGAAGTTCCCCAGCAACCTCGGCAATCAAGGTAGGTAGGACACAGTTTAACCCTTGTCTAACGGGGTTTACCCCGTACTTGATACGGGGCGGGAATGACGTCATGGCGGGTAACATTGATCAAACCCGCATATCCTGCTCATTCCACCGCAAGCATATTCGGCCTACATGATTTACCCACTATAAATGACGAAGAGCCAGATATTGCAATGACTCGTCATGAGCCGTCGTCCGCATGAGGCATATGCGTGACACCTTAAATTACTACGATCGTAGGAAATTAAGGTATGGCGTAAACCAATAGTATATACAATGATACTAAAAAAAGGTTCAATCCGCCGAGACGGATTTAGTTGGTGTCCCGCAAGCCCAGCGCCGGGTGCAGGGCGAGCAGGGGCACGGCGGCGGCAACCAAGAAAAGTGTCTGAAGGGGGAAAACCGCTAGGACCGCTACCGATACCAGCGCGCCAAGGAGCCACCCTGCTGGCTGCACATCGCGAAAGAGGTTGATAACGTCAATGTCAGTCCGGCGGATAATTTTGAAGAAATAGACTTCTTGCATGCCGTCAACCAGCGCCGCGCCCACCCGCGTCATGAACAAGAGCGCCGCCCACACCAGCGGACTGGTTGCCGACGTGAAAAACAGCAGACCCGTGAACACCAGCATGATAATTTGGCCCAGAACGAGCAGCTCTTTTTCTCCCAGGAAACGGTCCGCCATTTGGCCCGCCGGCAGTTGGACGATGATAAAGGGCAACAGCATCAGGGAGAACGTCCAGCCAATCGTGGTCCAGGAAAATCCTAACTGGCGGTGCAAAAACAGCGGGGTGTAGAGCACCATGATGGCATAAAACACCCGCAACGACAGCGCGACGGCAAAGATTTTGACCAGGTTGGGATTGCCGGCCACGACTTTCAAGAGTTGGGGCAGATGGCGGCTGCGGTAGCGGACGTGATCGGTGAGCGCGGTCCGCTGGGCGAAAAGCACCAGCCACGCCACGGCCAGCACGGCGGCGGTGGCCAGGTACACCAGGCGGTACCGCTCCCCTTGAGCGATCCAGCCCATCAAGGGCGGCGCGATGACCCACGCGACGTTGCTCGTGGTCAGAAGCGTCGTTCGGATCCGCCCAATGCGGCGCCGAATGGAGATGTCTTCAACAAAGACGTCAATGTTAATCGGCACCAGGAGCAAACACACGGCGGTCAGAACGAACAGGGTGAGTGACATCCAGGTGCGGGTGGCAAAACTCAAGAGCGTCGTTACCACGATGCTGGTCAAAAGGAGGCTGACCATCACCGAGTAATTGGAGTACCGTTTAATCAACCGCGGGAAAAAAATGATCACGACTGCCCCAACGGCGTTGGCCGCGATAATAAACCACCCCACGAAGGGGAGGGGAACAAAGAGCCCCACGAACGAGGTCTGAATGTAGGTCTGCAGCGCGATCGCAAAACTCAACAGCCAACTTAGTCCGTAGAGGACGAGAAAAGTATGATGGTTATTGCGCATGGGCGATACCTTGAGTATCCATCAAATGGCCCCAGGAGTTTGGGACCGTCTGGATGATTGACGAGTCAGGTGACTTCGCATCACCTCAACTGCTCGGGGGCAGGGATTCGAACCCCGATTCTTAGGTTCAGAGCCTAATGTCCTGCCGTTAGACGACCCCCGAGCGGTGGAGATGATGTGGTATCGGAATCAATTTTCACCGAGTTTCGGCGGATAACGCCGCGTAATGTCCTGCCGTTAGACGACCCCCCCGAGATGGGCGGGTGAGGCAACGCGTTGTCTCACAGCATAGGCAACAATGACGCAACCGTCAACACGAATTACCCCGCGGCGCGGGGTAATTTCTTGAATTTTTGACAAGCCCCTAGTAGGGCGTACTCACTCCCGTGATGTCAGGTGTTTCAAGCGTCTTTTTTTGTCTCGCCGGTTGCCGCGTGGCCGTACATGGTGACCTCGCCGCGGGCGGCGCGTCGTATTGGTCGTTTAAGCCCACGCCGTGGCCGAGTTCGTGAACCGCGATGTTATGGAAATCCATTTTACCCGCTTCGCCGATTTCCGACCAATCTAGGGCTTACTGGAGTAAGTAAGATTGAGAGTGCAGAATATACCCAGATGCGGTTGTAATTCCAACATGTCCCACAAAATCCTGCCCGGAGATCCCTGCCCAAGACCAGCCTGCCCAAGCTAAACAGGTCTACCTGACCCAGCTCCTGTAGGATGGTCATCGGTTTAATATTGGGTATCATACCACATGTAAATGATGTTGAAAAATTTTTTTGCGACACAATAAACTCGTTTCATAAGTAACTAGATTTAGCCAAAGTTATGCTTAAATTATCGCAATTCTGACAAAATTATTTAATATTTTTTGAGTTACGGGTTTGGTGTTATTCCGGCCCCGGAGCCGCCGCGTCCGCGGGGCAGGCCGGAATCCAGGCCAATCAATGAGTGAGATCCTGGACAAGCCAGGATGACGCCTGGACAAGCCAGGATGACGCCTGGACAAGCCAGGATGACGCCTGGACAAGCCA
>CAYJVS010000081.1:0-4930 GCA_964373635.1 uncultured Gammaproteobacteria bacterium | reverse complement strand
GGCGCCGCGTCCAGAATCCGGGTCCACGGAATGACGCCTGGACTCGGCCAGGATCGGGATTCCCGTTGACCCCGCGTCCGCGGGGCTGGAGTTTACCCCGTTAGACAATGGACACGTGAAGTTCCCAAGCAACCTCGGCAATCAAGGTAGGTAGGACAGAGTTTAACCCTTGTTGAACGGGGTTTACCCCGTACTGGTTACGGGGCGGGAATGACAAAATAATACTCAAACGCGTAAGTCCTACGACGGATAGGACGAAATAGAACGGATACGACGGATAGGACTAATCGGACGAATATGTCGGATATGCCGCGTTGCTATCCTTGTCCGAGTTGCCACGGCGACGGCTATGTTGGCCAACGACGGTGCGCTGAATGTCAGGGTGTGGCGTTCATCGCCCGCCAGGGAGAGTGGCTGCTCGCCTGGCGCCTGCCGATTGACGCCGCGCATCTTCGGCAGCGGCAGGTGTTTCGCATCGCCGAACTTTCGCTGGTAAGCCTGGCGCTGGGGATTTCGGCGTTGGGAGCCATCAGCCTGTCATGGCAAGTGATTCTCTTGAGCGGGCAGGGCGGGGGAACGGGGTGGATTTGGGAGCAGGTGAGTTTCTGGATGCTGACGTTTTGGCTGTCGCTGTTGGTTGACAGTTATCTGATTTACCACGTGAGTTTGACGCGGGCAAAAATCCATCACCTGCCGCGCCGGGCAGATGCCGCGCCGCCGTCCGGGCCGCCGCCCTCGGGGTGGGACGACGCGCGTCGCGCGCCCAAGGCGCGCCAGCAAAACCTGGCCGATTATTACGCGCCGGATGCGATCGCCGCCCTGGAGCGCGCCTGGCACATCGCGGCCCGCTGGAAGCACCGGGTCGTCGCGCCGCTGCACGTGTTTTTAGCGTTACTGGAATTCCCCGCCGTGGCGGCGTTATTGGTCCGGCTGGGCGTGACCTTTCAACACCTGCGGCGGCCGATTGGCGCCTGGCTGCCGCGGTACGCCACGTCGGTGGACCGCCCGTTGGTCTTGACCGCGGAGGTCTACCCCCTGCTGTTCGCGGCGTACGGTCTGGCGACGGCCGAACGGCAAAAAAAAGTTGACTTGCCGGATTTATTTTCCGCCGTCGTCGGCGGCGCGCCGGAGGTTCGCGACCTGCTGCTGGCACAGGGCGTGGATCAGGACAAAATCACCAATGTCAGCCAGTGGTTGCGCTTTCAGCAGCGGGAGCGCGCGCGACTCCGGTTATTGCGGCGTAAAGCGGCCTACCGCCCCCGGCACGGGACGATTGATCGGGCCATGACGGGGGTGGCCACCCCATGGTTACAGGCGTTCGGTCAAGATTTGACGCTCCTCGCCCGCGGCGGATTGCTTGAGCCGTGCGTGAACCGTCAGCGTGAACTGGAACAGCTGCTCGTGATTTTGAGCGGGGAAATGCGCCACCACGCCGTGTTGGTGGGTAATCCCGGCGTCGGTAAACGGACGCTGGTGAACGGCGTCGCGCACCTGATGGTCGCCGATGACGTGCCGCCGTGGTTGCGGGACAAGCGCCTCGTGAGCTTGAGCGTGCCGCGGATCGTCAGCGGCGTGAGCGCGAGCGTGGCGGAAGAGCGGATGTTGCGCTGCGTGACGGAAGCCGCGCGTTCCGGCAACGTGCTGTTGTTCGTGCATGACATCGACGCCATGGTGGGGATTACCGCCGGCGGGGGCGGTTCGCTGGACTTGGCCGGCGCGCTGGCGCAGGCCGTGACGGCGAGTGGCGTCCGATTGATCGCGACCGCCGCGCCCACGGCGTATGCGCGGAATCTGGAAAACCACGCCCTCGGCCAGATTTTGGAGCGCGTGGAAATCGCCGAACCGGCCGGCAACGCGGCGCTGCAGATCGTGCAGGCCAAGGCCGGGCAGATGGAAGCGCGCGAACGGGTGTGGTTCACGTACGACGCGGTCGCCGCGGCGGTCAACTTGAGTCAGCGGTATCTCCACGATCGCGCGCTGCCGGATAAGGCGGTGGAGCTCCTGGAGGTCACCGCGTTGCGGGTGGCAAATGAAAAAGGGCGCGGTTCAACCGTCAGCGGCGCGGACGTGGCGGCCGAAATCAGCCGGAAAACGAACATCCCATTGACGGAGGTGACCGTGATTGAGCGCGAAAAACTCCTCGCCCTGGAGTCCGAAATCCACCGTCGGGTGGTGGACCAAACCGAAGCGGTGCGGGCGGTTTCTGCCGCCATCCGGCGCGCCCGCGCTGAACTGCGCGACCAACGCCGGCCGATCGTCAGTTTGCTCTTTTTGGGCCCGACCGGGGTGGGCAAAACCGAACTGGCGAAAACCGTGGCCGCGGTGTACTTCGGCAGCGTCAGCCCAATGATCCGGCTGGACATGTCCGAGTACCAGGAGAAAACGTCGGTCAACCGGATCTTGGGCGCTCCCCCCGGATTTGAAGGCAGCGGCGTCGGCGGCTATTTGACGGAAGCGGTGCGGCGGCATCCGTTTTCGCTGGTGCTGTTGGATGAGATGGAAAAGGCGCATCCCGACATTTTGAATTTGTTCTTGCAAGTGATGGATGACGGGCGGTTGACCGACGCGGTGGGGCGGACCATTGACTTCACCAACGTCATGGTGATCGCCACGTCCAACGCCTGCACCTCGGAAATCCAACACCTCGCGGAGGCGGGAAAGAGCGTGGCCCAAATCAAAACGGCCATCATGACGGGCGCATTACAGCAGTTCTTCCGGCCCGAGCTGTTGAACCGGTTCGACGGCATTATCGTCTTTAAACCGCTCGCCTTGGACGAGGTGCGCCAAATTACCCGTTTGATGTTGCGGCAGGTCGCCGGTCATTTGGCGGAGAAGGGGATCGCGTTGGCGCCCAGCGCCGCCGCCGTCAATGAACTGGCGGCGGCCGGTTTTGATCCGGCGTTTGGGGTCCGGCCGTTAAGGCGGGTGATCCAGGAGCGCGTGGAAGACGCGATTGTCGTGAAAATGTTGCGCGGCGAAGTGGAACGGCGCGATACGGTGGTGCTGGAGGCGGACGGAATAATCCGCGTAAAAAAACCAAGCCCGCCATGAACCTTGGACGCTCGGATCTGGCGGTGTTTGGCGCCGGGGTGATGGCCGCGGCTGCCGCGTCAAGTTGGCTTGTGACGCGCTGGGTGCGGCGTTTAGGGTCGCGGTGGCGCCTGGTTGATTCCCCCGAGGGCAGGCGTAAGCGGCACGAGCGTCCCACGCCGCTTTTGGGCGGGGTGGCGCTGTACGCCAGCGTCATGGTGGTCTTGGGCGCGTTAGGGGTGTTTGGCGTGCTGCCGGATGCCAAGTTCACGCCGGCGGTGCTGTTCGCCATCGTGGCGGGAGGAGCGGCGCTCATGATCGGCGGGTACCTGGACGACCGGTACCAGCTCCCCCCGGGACTGCAAATCATCGCGCCGTTGTTTGCGGTCATGGGGGTCGTGGTTGCCGGGGTGCGGATTTTCTTTGTTACGAACCCGTTGGGCGGTGTCGTGGTGATACCCGCCTTGGCGGGGTTAGCACTGACGCCGGTGTGGTTACTCTTGATGATGTACACGACCAAACTCTTGGACGGGGTGGACGGACTGGTATCTAGCGTGACGGTGATTGGCGCGTTGATTATTTTTATCTTAAGTTTGCGGTGGGATGCGCCCCGCGTCAGCACGGCGCTGGTGGCGCTGGCGTTGGCCGGTGCCGCGCTCGGGTTTCTGCCCTGGAACCTGAGTCCGGCCAAAATTTTTCTCGGCGAAGGAGGGAGCGTCTTTTGTGGGTTTTTCTTGGGGCTCTTGGCGGTAGTTTCCGGCAGCAAAATCACCACGACGCTGTTAGTCATGGCCGTGCCGATGCTGGATGCCGTGTGGGTGGTTGGCGAGCGGCTGCGGTTCCACGCTTCCCCCATCGTCGGCGACCGGCGGCATTTGCATTACCGGCTGCTTTCCCGGGGGTGGACGCCGCGGCAGGTGGTTTGTGCCTTGACGGCCATGGCTGGAACCTTCGGCTTGATCGGCGTGGTCGCGTCGCCGCGGGCAAAAGTGATGGCGCTGGTTGCCGCCCTGGCGTTGGTCGCGGGGTTACTGGCGTGGTCGCGCATGCCCGCGCGGGGACCCGGCCGGAGCTGAAAAATTTTCGCATGACCAAGCAGCACCCGTGGTTTTTTTTGACTTTAGCCGGCCTCGCCGTTGGCCTGGCGCTGATGGCCTGGGGGCGGCGGGAGCAGCCGTCCGTTGAGCAACTGCCTTTCGTCACCGTGACGATTGGCCCAACGGTCGTGGTGGCGGAACTCGCGACAACCCGAGAACAACATCAGGCCGGATTGGCCGGGAGAAATTACCTAGCGCCAAACCGCGGCATGTTGTTTGTTTTTTCCGCACCCGGGCGGCCGGCGTTCTGGATGCGCGGGATGAATTTCCCCCTCGATTTATTGTGGATTGCCGACGGCGAAATTAAGGAAATCACTCCCAATGTTCCCACCCCACGCGGGAACGGTCCGGTACCGGTCTACCAGCCCAAAACCACGGTAACCGCGGTATTGGAAGTTCCGGCCGGTTTTAGTCAACGGCGCCAGATCGCTCCGGGAATGAAGGTTCAATGGCCGGCCCCTTGACCGGGATTTCAACGTGCGATAGGATGCCAGGGTATGACGTATGCGGTGATTGCCGTCAACGGCAAGCAGTACCTGGTTGAACCCGGCACCAAGCTTAGGTTAGATAAAGTTGAAGGATCCGTCGGCGGCCCGGTGGAATTTCCCGCGATGCTGCGGTTTACTCCTGACGGCGTTGAGTTGGGCCGTCCCACGCTGACCGCTCCGGTCCTGGGGAAAATCACGGCGCGCGGGAGATTACCCAAATTGACCGTCATCAAATTCAAAAGAAAAGTCCGTTATCGCCGCAAGGTCGGCCACCGGCAACACTTCACCGCGGTGGAAATTACCCAGGTGTAAAAA
>CAYJVS010000080.1:0-4932 GCA_964373635.1 uncultured Gammaproteobacteria bacterium | reverse complement strand
GGGTAGATACCCGGTATCAGGGGGAGTCAGAGGGGGGTTGAGTGCGAAGCACTCAGGGGGAGTTAGAGGGGGTAGGAGGGGTTTTGAAATGAGCTCAACCAACGGTTCCTTGAAAGGAGAACCCATGCAACAATTTGATGACAAACGGGTCCTGATCACCGGCGGCGCGAACGGGATCGGCTTGGCAACCGCCAAGGCGTTTCTGGCGGAAGGCGCTCGCGTGATGGTCATGGACGCCGACCGAGAGGCAGCCCGTGAACTGCTCAAGGCGCATCGCGGACAACCGATTGCCGTTCTGACGCTGGACATCAGCGATCAAGCCGCGGTTGAAGCGGCATTCCAGTCGCAGCCGATCCTGCCGGTGGACGTCCTGATTCACTGCGCGGCCCGAGAGATTAACTTTCATCTCGAGTCGCCGAACTATGCGGACTGGGCCGCCGTGATGGGCACCAACGTGAACGGGGCGCTCTACGTCACCCACCATGTCCTCGCCGGCATGCGCGAACGCGGCAACGGCTCAATCATCTTCACCACCTCGGTGCACACCGCGCAAGGGTTTGTGGGCGAAGCGGCCTATGACGCTTCCAAGCACGCCCTGGTGGGACTGATGCGGGTGCTGGCACTGGAGAACGGCCGCCACGGCATCCGCGTCAACGCGATTGCGCCTGGCGCCATCCACCCCACGGGGTTGACCCGCCATCTTGCCCCGGAAGCGGTGCAACGCATCGGGGAAAAAACTCCCCTCGGCCGCGTCGGCCGGCCGGAGGAGATCGCGGCGGTTTGCCTCTTCCTCGCCTCGGATGCGGCCAGCTACATCACCGGCCACGAACTCCGCGTGGACGGCGGACGCTCCATCATGAATCCCATCCAGATCTGAGTGGCAATGAAATGCTCCCCGTATTTCCCCTCTCCCCTGGTGGCCTGCCCGCCGTAGCTTCGGCGCAGGCGGGGAGAGGGCAGGGTGAGGGGGAGACGATTGAGAATTGTGGCAATTGTACTCAGGGTTGTACATTGATCCAGATCTGATGGAGAACTGACCGGCAAACGATGACTTTCCGCTCCAGGCATGGCGCAATTCCTGGAGCGATTTTTTATGTCAACGGAAGCACCATTGATAAATTAGTGATATTCCGATACGCTAGCGGTAACGAGTGGTATGCATAGGCAGTTAGCTCAGCGGTCAGAGCGCCTGCTTTACACGCAGGATGTCGGGGGTTCGAATCCCTCACTGCCTACATGGTAGAAGGCATGAGGATGAGGGAAAGGGTGGGGGAATAAAAAAACACTATGCCCCGTAAGACAACTTTACCTGCCTCCAAATCTCCCTCATGAACCATTCCCTTGCTTGTTGCTCAACCGTGGGTTGGCGGTAGAATGGTTTTCTGCCCGCGATTATTATTTTCGTTGGTTAAGTAAAGTTGTCCCACGGGGTATGGGCAGAATTCTCATTGGCCTCGGCATGGTGGTGATCGGCGCGTTCATGACGATTAAAGCCAACGCGCTTTACGAAGCCCTCGGCCCGGTCCCGTGGGCCGAAGAGCATCTCGGATCGGAGGGTGGCAGTCGGCTGATGTACAAGCTCATCGGCATTGGATTTTGCGTCGTCGGATTTCTGCTGGCAACCGGCCTGCTCACCAGTCTGATCCTCACCATTGCTTCGTACCTCTTCCCCCAGCTGCGCCAAATCCCGCGGTAACTTGCCCTCATTCGTTCGGCTTTTTTCGGGCCGTTAGCATAGTGGCAGTGCACCCGGTTTGTTCACCCCGTTACTCGCGGCGTGGGCCTATAGCTTAGTGGTAGAGCACTCGGTTTGCATCCGAGAGATCGGGGTTCGATTCCCCGTAGGTCCATAAAGGCGAGTAACGGGGCAAGTCCGGGAGGTGGAAATTCAACGACAGCGGGTTTGGCGCTGCATCACCGCCGTTTGAGAATCCGCCGGACCGCCGTTTCCAGCTGGTAACGGCGCGTACACGATACGGCGCGAGAGTTGTTGTATACCCACGTTGATAAAAATCAATGCAGGCCGCTCCCTTGCGTTGCGTTGTAGATGGTGGGCGGATGTGGTAGACTTACCTTATCATCGCGAAAAGGGATTACCATATTTCCCTTTTCGCCCATAACGCGCGGAGGATCGGGAACAACCAATCCGTGTTGATGTTCCCCTAGCTCCAATGCAGAAGGGAGGTGAGCTGCATGGCCAAAAAGAAAAAGCGCGCCGCCAAACGGAAGAAAAAATCCAGTCGGCGACGTCGTCGCTAACGAAAAAAATCACTCCGGTCATCACGGAGTGGTTTTTTTAATGGCCAAAAAAATTACCACAACGCGGTCTGCCGCTGCCCGATTTCTTGCGCATCAAAAATTTGGACGCGGCCGTACTGCCCGTCGTAGCCCGGTGAAATTTTGACCTCGCCCGCGCGGACACGCCGGATCCCTTCCACGATCTCCGATCGCGTCATCCGCGACAGTTCAGGAAGGGCTAGAGTAAGCAAAATATGCAGCTCGGTGCCTCCTTGCTTTACCAGCGCATCATACTCCTCCTGGACGGCCTTGGACTGCCGCGATTTGACTCCCAGAGCTTCCGCAATGATTTTGTCCAACTCCACGAGCTTGACATAGTTAAACGCTCCGACCGGCCGAAACCCCTCCGGTCGATCCGCGAGCTCTTCAACGCGGTGGAGCACCCCGATGGTCAATGGCTTGGCGCAAGCCGGACAAATCCCGCCGCGCTGTTTGGACTCGCGCGGCGATAATGACACCTGGCACGCGCGGTGGCCGTCATAGTGATACATTCCCTCCTCCGGATAAAACTCAATCGTTCCCAAAAACCCCTGACGATCCTTCTCCCGGATGATCCGATACACTTCCGCGTACGATAGTTTATCCACAGGGACAAAAAAACGGTTTGCTTCCCGCGCAATGTTGGACAAACTATGGGCATCGGAATTAGACACCAGCAACACGGAATCAAGCGCCGATACACGCCAGTTCATTGACGGGTCCGAGCTAAGTCCCGTTTCAATGGCGTAAATCTTTGGCGTCAGTTCTTCAAAACATTCGGCAATCGAATTAAATCCGGAAAAGGAACCGAAAATCGAAAACCACGGCGTCCAGGCGTGCGCCGGAATCACCAGACAGTCCTGGTCCACTTCCCAGACGATCTGCGCCAGCCGTTTGGCCGACATTCCCAGGATCGGCCGGCCATCGGCGGCCAAGTTGCCGATCTTGCCCAGCGCGGCGTTGATGTTTCCCACGGCCTCGAGGCTCGGGGCCGTGACCACGATATGCAGCCGCCGGACTTTACCCCCCTGACTCCAGATGCAGGCGATTTCGCTCGTGCACACAAACCGCGTCCCGGTTGTTGACTCTCGCACGCGGTACAACCCCGGCTCCGCGGGCTCCAAGGTTTTTTTCATCGCCGCAAACCACGCCGGATGGGTGAAGTCGCCGGTGCCCATGATGGTCACGCCTTTGACCGCGCACGTCCGGTCAATGTTTTCCAAAGTCAACTGCGGCGAACACGCGCGCGCGTACTTGGAGTGCGGGTGGAGTTCGACGATCTGCTCCATAGAGACGAAAAATTCCAAACACCAAGCACCAAATTCCAAACAAATTCTAAAATTCAAATATTCAATTTCAAACTTCGGGATTTCGATTATTGGATATTGTTTGGGATTTGGGATTTGGAGATTGGTGCTTTGTTATACGGCTGATGGCCTCCAATTCTTCCGGACTATTCGCTCCCAGCGCCTCTCGCGGCGGGATCGGCACCGTCACCACTCGCCTGCCCTCAGCGATCGCCAGGCCGAGTAAATCGGTCAAGTAGTACTCGCCTTGCGCGTTGCGGTTGGAAAGTTTGGGCAGATGCTCCCACAGCCATGCGGCGTCAAAACAGAAGTACGACGGATTCAATTCACGGATGACGGTTTCATCTGGCGTTGCGTCTTTCGCCTCAACAATCCGCAGGAGATTGCCGGTGGTATCGCGGACGACTCGGCCGAAATTTAAAAACGGCTGCCGCCAATCGTTGAAATCGGGTACGGTCACGGTAGCCATCGTCAACGTCGGCCGTTCCTGTTGGTGGGTTTCTACGAGTGTACGGATAGTTTGGGGAACCATCAGCGGATGGTCACCGTACAACACCAGCACCGCGTCGGCCTTGCCTTCCAACAGTGACTGACATTGTGCTACTGCATGGCCAGTACCCAGTTGCTTCTCTTGATAAACGTAATCGCAACGATTACCCAGCGCTTGTTTGACATGCTCGGCTCCGACGCCCACCACAACCACGGGCCGATCCGTTACACCAGATTTCTCCACTGCGGAAACCACATAGGAAACCATCGGCCGGCCACGAAACTGGGCGAGCACCTTCGGCAAGGGCGACTTGAACCGCTTGCCCTGCCCGGCGGCGAGGATGATGACTTTTACGCGCATAGATCTAACATCAAGAGGACTTTTGCACTCGCGGTCATTCCGGGGAGTCCCCGCCGCGGGGCGACTCCAGAATCAGATCCCGGACGCTGCCAGGATCCGGACGTGGCGCCAGAATGACGGGTTAAGTTAATGAATCGCAAACGTGAAAGTCCTAATAACTTGAGACCGGAGAAAAACTCTCAAATCCCGTCATGCTGAACTTGCTCCAGAATCTACGCCAATAATACTGACTTCGTTGTGAGATCCCTCGGTCCCGCGGTCGCGGGCGGGCCGGAATCCAGGCCAATCAATGAGCCAGATCCTGGCAGCGTCCAGGATCTGCCCGCGGGGCTATAGTGCTGTCGGAATTTCAAGACATTGAAATTCCGATACGATAAAACCCGGGGGCAGATAAAAAAATCGGTTCTTCCGGCTTTTCCGTGGGTACGACAAGGGTCATGATCGGTTCAGCGGCCCCCTCCCTTACGGTAAGGGAGGGAGGGGGTGGGTTATGCAGCG
>CAYJVS010000079.1:0-4972 GCA_964373635.1 uncultured Gammaproteobacteria bacterium | reverse complement strand
ACGTCGCAGCCTAAAATTGGCGTCAGGCCGTCGGTCAATGGGTTATCTTGATTGGGGGTGCTGGTGACTTCAAGTTTTCCCCGCTTGACCACCAACCAGGCCCAACCGCTGCCAAAGCGGGTCAGGCCGGCCTTGGTGAATTGCTCCTGGAAGGTGGCAAAATTCCCAAACGCGGCGGAAATCGCCGAGGCCAGCTTGCCCGACGGCGCGCCTCCGGCTCCTGGCGCCATCCACTGCCAAAACCAGCCGTGGTTGAGGTGGCCGCCGCCGTTGTTTCGCACCGCCGCGCGGATCGCCTCCGGCACCTCATTGATCCGGCGGATCAAATCCTCCAGCGACCAGCGCTGCAGGTCGGCATGATCCTGCAGGGCTTTATTCAGGTTGTCCACATACGCCTGATGATGCTTGGCATGGTGGATTTCCATGGTTTTCGCGTCAAGGTGCGGCTCTAACGCATCGTACGCGTAGGGCAGTTTAGGCAACGTATGCGGCATATGGAGTTGAAAGATTTAAGTGGTAAGATTAAAGATGGGAAACATTCCTGACCACGGTCAACTGACAACTTGCAACTATTTTCCCAGCTCCCAGGCAATGGCCTCGGCAAACTCGCGGGCAAAGGTGGAGTCCTTGGCCGTGATCAGCTTGCCGTCCGCCTCCACCGGCAGGCCGGTATACTCGGCCCCATGATCACGCAAAATGGCCTCGGCGGTGGGAAAGGCCGTCGCGTGCTTGCCCAAGAGCAGCCCGGCATTGGCGAGAATCACCGGCGCGGTGCAAATCGCGGCCACGACTTTGCCGGCCCGGGCAAACTGTTGCGCCCGTTTGAGTGCCGTACGTTGCTTAAAAAACGTTTCCGCCCCGGGCCCGCCGACAAAGATGATGCCGTCAAAATTTCCCGCGGCGACTTCCGGCAGGGTCAGATCCACGGTAACGGTCGCGCCAAATTTTCCGTGAGCCGCCTGCCGCGTTTCGGACGCCACCACGGACTGAATGCCCCGCCGCGACAACACCTCGCGGGTCTGCAGGAGTTCCTCGTCTCGGAACCCCTGCTGGGCCACCACCAACGCGACTTTCGGCGCCGCCATACGATAACTCAAGCAATCCCCATTATAGCGCGGATCCCAGGCCCGCGGTAGAGGCCCAAACCAGCCATTAAATAAGCCCCCGGGCGGGGGCTTGCCTTTGCCACACGCGGAAAGTTACCGCGTCACGCTGATCGCCTCACCTCGTTCCGGAGCGCACGCGCCCACCGTAATTCTTCCGGATGCCGTCTTGACAATATAGTAACCGCTTTTGGCCGCGTTCCAACTCCCGCCCGTGGGATCAAGGGGCATGCTGGCCAGGTAGTCGGGTACCACGGTTCGGCCGGTTTCACACGTCCCGGCGCCGAGGTTCATCACCGCGGTGGTCGCTTGCGCCGTGCAGCCAGTCGCATCCGACCCCGTCCCCATCATGTAGTACGTACCGTTGGTCGCGCTGGCCAATGCCGACGGCAGGGTGCCGTTGTTATCCACCGTGCACTTCAAAATGGCGTTGAGCACGGCGTTCGCCTCGCTCCAGCGCTGGGCGTTTCTCGCCTCGGCAAACCGCCGGGCCGGGTCAACGGCCACAAAAATAATCGCTGCCAGTACCGAAATAATGCCAATTACAATCAACAGCTCAATCAGCGTAAAGCCCGGATGATGGGGAGTGGAGCGGTGAGATGAAGTCATGGTTATTACGCTCAACCCGGGATGATAGCGGTAATGGCGGTGAAAGACACGGGGGATCCCTCAAGAAGCCTCGGGATGACTCCGCCCACGGCGGGGTCACTTTTCCACAGGGGGAACCGCTGACTCAATGATAACAGAAACTTCCTTGTTTTCCAAGTCAAGACGTTCAAGCGTAAAGCTGGCGGCGGTCAAGGGATCGGGGAGGGGGCCAAAGGCGTCACGGATGGCCTGGCTGACGGCGTCGCGGTCAACCGCCAGCCCGCCGAGGGTCAGTTTGAGGGTGGCGGTGAAACGCTCGGCCGCTGCCGGGGCTGAAAGATCAGTGGAAAAATCCGCTGGCGCGACCGGCAGCATCAGGGGAAGTACCATCTCCCGGGCGGAAAGCCGCGCGACAAAACCGTCGCGCGCCTGACGTTCCAGCTCCAGCCGGAGCGCGGTTTGCGCTGCCGCCACATCTTCCGGCGATACGAGGGAAACATTCCTGGCCTCGGTCCGGGGCAACCCAATCTCACCGTACACCGCGGACTGCAGCGCCAGAGGCAAACCCGGCACGGTCACGCGGCCGCCCGCCGGGGGCGAACTTCCGGCCCGGAGCGGAATGACCACATCCACCTGGCCCTGGGCGGGCACGACCACCGGATCGCGCAGCCGCCACATCGTGCCGTCAGCCACTTGCAAGCGGGTCTGCCGCACTAACGCCCGCGCCCGCGCGGTGCGGTTCACCAACGTCACCGTCACGGCGGAAATCAGCGTTTCCGTCGTGGTGCCGGTCGCCGCAAACGTCTCGCGCGCCTGCAAAGTTGTCTGCAGCCACCGCGCCGGGAGCGCTCCCGGCGGTACCACCACGCCGTCACCAAAAGCGAAGCGTAACCGGTGCACCCGCAACAATTGCGGTAGAAATCCCGCCGGCGGCGGTTCCAGCGCCGGCCGACGCGCCAGTCCCGGGGAACGGACGCGGTACCACACCAACCCGCCCAACACCAACAAACCAATCGCCAGGGCGGCGATCAGACTGATCAGGCGCGGGTCAAATTGCGGCCACGTCAAAAACCGTTGGAGCTTGTCGCTTTTAATCCGCGCTTGCGCCTGCGAGAGCAAATTCAGTCCCCGCCGCTCCGGATGCGGCGCAACCCCCCGGAGCGCCAAACCCACCACCGCGGCAAACAGCGCCGCGCGCTCCTCGGGGAGCTGGACGCGGCCGCCGCGCAAGCGGGCCAGCGGATTGCCCAGCTTGACGGGCAGCCCCAGGTGCGGGGCCAGATACCCGGCAATTCCGGGCAAGAGCGCGGTTCCGCCGGTCAGCACCGCCTGGCTGACGGTGAGGTGGCGCTGGACGCGGGCATACTCCAGGTAACGGTTCAACTCATTGATGAGCGGTTGCAGCACCGGCAGGAGCGCCGCCGTTACCGCCTGACCCTCGCGCGAGTCGCCGCGCAGGCCGAGGAAATTTTTTTTCGCCTCCGCCTCGGCCGGCGGCAGCTTCAAAGCAGCGGCCACCGCCTGGGTCAAATGCTCCCCGGCCAGCGGGATGGTGAAACTCCCCGCCACGGCGCCGCGCCAAACCAGGTGGGCATTGGTTGTTCGTGCGCCCAGATCAATCACCAGCACCGTTTGGCCGCGTTCCAGCATCCCGTGGCGCACCAACGCGCGCGCCAAGCTCCACGACTCCGGTTCAAAGGCAATCGCGAGCAGTCCGGCCGCGGAAAACACCTCCAGATACTGATGGACCAGCCCGCGCCGCGCCGCCACAAACAAAATTTCCTGCTGGTTGTCGGCGCTGCCGAGGGGGACGAAATCGTAGTAACAATCGCGCAACGGCAAGGGCAAAAATTGCTCGGCTTCCGCCAGAATGACGCGGTGCGCCTGATCATTGGGCAGCGCGGCGGGCAGCCCGAAGACGTGGCTGAAGACCTGCGATTCGGGCAGACTGACCAGACACTGGTGGTCGCGGATCGGTTCGGGCCGCGCGCTGGAAAGCAACTCCCGCAGCTGGGAAACCAAGCGCGAGGGCTCAAGGATTCGTCCCGCCTCCACCACCCCCGCCGGCAACTCCTGCCGGGCATAGGCAGCGACGACCGCTTTACCCCACGCCCGCTTGAGCCACACCGCCTCGAGCGACCGATCCGAGACGTCAATGCCCGCCACGCTCCGGTGGAGCCAGTTGAGCATACAACCTTAACGCGAAAGGAAAAATCAAAATTATGGAGTCCCGCACCTTTGGCGAGCTCGGGTCAAAAGTCATCGCGAGGAGCAGAGCGACGAGGCAATCCCCTTAATTTCCGTTCAGTTATAGATTGCCACGCCCCGCGGCCGCGGGGCGCACAATGACGGGTGGTGAGTTTTGACATGAGCTTAGCGTCCGGGGCGGGCTAACGGCGCGTGACGATTACCAAAATTTTACATTTTGAACTTTGCATTTTACATTTTCTTATCCCCGGACCCGCAGGCTGCCGGTAATCTGGTAAATCGGCGAAATGATGGCGCTGGCTACCACCGCGATGACCAAGCCGATGAACGCCAACAGCGCCGGTTCCAAAATCACCCCGAGATCCTTGAGGACCGAATCCACCTCGCGTTCGTAAAACCGGTTCAGGTAGAGCAAACTCTCATCCAACTTGCCGCTCGATTCCCCGACCCGAATTAAGCTCAACGTGATCGGCGGAAAAAACGCCCGCCGGTGGCGTGCCGCCATGCCGGCGGCCAAGCTCTGGCCGGCCGCCACGGCATCATACAGTTGCGTGAGCTGGCTCCGGTAGGCCAGGTTGCGGCAGGTCTCGGCGGTGATGTCCAGCGCCTCCAGCACCGAAACTCCGCTTTTCAACAGGGTGCCCAGGGTGCGGCAGATGTGCGCGAGGTTGAGCCTGGCAATCACGCGGCCAACCACCGGCATCGCGAGCCACGTCCGATCCCAGGCCAAGCGGAGCGGCGCGAGCATTAGCAGCAAGCGCAGCGCCGCCACCAGACCGGCCCCGCCGGCTAAAAACCACCATCCCGAGGAACGCACGGCAACGGCGGCGGCCAAGAGCAGCCGCGTGGTCCACGGCAGCTCGACGCGCAATGCGGAAAACAAGGGAATGATCCTCGGCAGCACGAAATACACCACCACCACCGCCAGCACTAACGTCACGCCGACCACCACGCTCGGGTAGGCCACGGCCGAGCGCACCTTGCCGCGCAACGCCAAGCGTTTCTCCAATTCATCGGCCACGTGGCCCAAATTTTCCTCCAGCGTCCCGCTGGCCTCGCCCACGCGCACCAAA
>CAYJVS010000078.1:0-4979 GCA_964373635.1 uncultured Gammaproteobacteria bacterium | reverse complement strand
CCGACTTCCGCGCCCAAGTCAAAAACCTCCTCACCTCGCGGAAAGTGATGGAGTATTTGAAAATGAAATTAATTTCTCATTGACCCAATTTTTAAATAACGACCAAACCCCAAACACTCATGCAGTCGGTACAAGGTGGAGTTGGGGGTGTGGCCGCTTGTATGGTTGTTGGGTGTGGTCATGGGGAATATCCTCGCTCCCATACCTCGTGACCATACGGGCTGCCCCAACTCCACCCTTTACCTACACCTGCTTTTGAGATTTGGATATTGGAGCTTTTTTAGGAATTAGAAATTCGTCATTAGAAATTTTCATCATGCGCTTCGGTCTCCACGTCTCCATCGCCGGCGGGGTGTTCCATGCCCCGGCGAACGCGGCCGCGGCCGGCGGCGAGGTCTTTCAGATGTTTACGCGCTCGCCGCGCGGGGGCAAAGCACAACCGCTCACGCCGGCGGTGGTCAAACAGTTTACCGTTGCAACAAAAAAGCACCGGCAGGCCGCCTGGTATGTGCACACGCCGTACTACGTCAACTTCGCCTCCGCCAACAACCGCATTCGCTTCGGGACCATTGCGATTGTGCGCGAGGAGCTGGATCGTGCCTCGCGGCTTGGGGCATCCGCGCTGATGACCCACCTCGGCAGCGCCAAAGAGGTCGGCGCCGCCAGAGGCAAGGCGATGGTCGTGGCGGGGCTGAAAAAAATGCTGGACGGCTACACGGGTCAAACCCGTTTTTTGATTGAACTGGCCGCCGGCGCGGGCAACGTCCTGGGCGACACCTTTGAAGAAATCGCCGACTACATCGAACGAGTGGAGAAAACGAACAAAGCGTGGCGCGGCAAAATCGGCGTGTGCCTGGACACGTGCCACGCGTTTGCCGCTGGCTATGATCTGCGCGCCGCGGCAGCGGTGGATCGAACCCTAAAACAATTTGATCAGATTATCGGCTTAGACCGCCTCGCGCTCATCCACGCCAACGACTCCAAGGCCGACTTCAACGCGCACATCGACCGCCATGAACACCTGGGCCTGGGTAAAATCGGCAAAGACGGCTTTGCCGCGCTCGTCGCCCACCCCAAGCTGCAAAACCTTGACTTCATTTTGGAAACCCCCCACGACGGGAAGGAAAAACAAGACCTCGAGCTGCTCAAAAAGTTGCGCGACCGATAACAACCTTTCCCTCTCCCCATGCGGGAGGAGGTGTCGGAGGAGCCACTGGGCGTTGCGTGGTGCTCGGTTGGTCGCTGACGATTTGGCCGTCGTGCAATGTCAGCACGCGTTGGGCGTGTTCGGCAATGATTTGGTCGTGGGTAATGACCACGATGGTGTGTCCGCCGCTCCGGTGCAGCTGCTGGAGCAAGGCCAAGATATTGGCGCCACTGCGGGAATCCAGGTTGCCGGTTGGTTCATCCGCCAAAATGACGGCGGGCTGATTGACGAAAGCGCGGGCAATGGCCACGCGCTGGCGTTCGCCGCCGGAGAGCTCCGCTGGCGTATGCCGAACGCGGTGGGATAATCCAACCGCCGCGATCGCCTGCCGCGTGAGTTTGTCCCAGCGGGATTCGGGAACCGTTGAGTACGCCAAGGGCAGCATGACATTGTCCAGCACCGTGGTTTTTGGCAAGAGGTTGAAAGTTTGGAACACAAACCCGAAATCGCGGTTGCGGATGCGGGCGGCTTCGGCTGGTCGGTACGTTTCCATGGCCTGGCCCAAAAAACGGTACTCGCCGCGGGTTGGCGCATCCAAAAAGCCCAGGATATGCAACAGCGTTGATTTCCCCGATCCGGACGGGCCCATGATCGCGACAAATTCCCCGGCGGCAATCGTCAAGGAAACGCCGCGCAGGGCCGGCGTTTGCGTGCCGTCGTGGTCGTAAATTTTCCAGACGTCGGTAACTTCAATTAACGCCATACGGAAGGCGCGCCTGGGGATTTATTGCCGCGTGGGCATCACCACGATATCGCCAGCCGCCACGCCGGAGCGAATTTCCATCTCCCCGGTGGCTGATCGCGCCCCAATGGTCACCGGTGTTTTGCGGGTGCTGCCGTCGGGCCGGCGAATCAGCGCCTGGGGCACGGCGCCCTCGGTGCGCACGGCGCGGGCGGGCAAGAGAATGACCCGCTCATGCCGCGCCGTGGTAATTTCCAGGTTGGCCGTCATGCCGGATTTCGGGCGCGGGTCAGCGAGGGTGAAGCGGAGCGTCACGCGGTAGGTGGGCACGCCGTCAATCACGGTTTCCGCCGGGTCAATCGTCACGATGTGGGCGCCAAAAATCACCGTGTCGCCAAAGGCATCCAAGGTCACGGTGGCCGTTTGCCCCACTGCTAGCGCCGCGATATCGGATTCCGGCACCGGCGCGGTTATTTCCAAATCATCCGCCGTGATTAAGCCAACCACCGGCATTTGTGGCGTCACGCTTTGGCCCACTTTAGCTTCCAGTTTGGTGACCACGCCAGTCAAGGGCGCGTACAGCACCGTTTTGGCCCACTGCGCCTGCACGCCTAGCGCGCTGGCCCGGGCTTGTTCCAGGGTGGCCAGCTGGGCCGCCACCGTCGCCACGGCTTGCTGCACCACGGCCTGTTGGGCGGTGATCTGCTCGGGCCGAGGCCCGGCCGCCGTCAGTTGCCGCTCGTTGTTTACCCGCTCCACCAAACGCTTTTTTGCGGCAATGGATTGGCTTGCCCCGCGGACTTTCTGGCGGGCGGAAACCGCGGCCTCGCGGGCTTGGGAAACATTGGCGCGGCCGGTGGCCAAACTTGGTTCAAGACGCGTGCACTCCGTCGTCAGGGTGGCGTTGGCGCGTTCAAGAAATTGGATGATATCGTTGAGGTAACTTTCGGCTTGCTGCAGCGCATTGGTCGCGGCCTCGGGAGTCGCGGGAGTGGCCGGGGTGGTCAGATCGGCCTGCCAGCGGTTTAAGGCTTGCTCGCTGACGTAACGTCCCCAGATCGCCTGTTGCTCGGCTTGAATGTCGCAGGGCTGGTAGGTGAGTTGGTAGGTCGTGTCGGCGCGGGTAAACAGGGCCGCGGTTTTGACCCGCACGGCGTCGTCAGCAGCGGTAAACGCGCTAGCCAGGGTATCAGTGACGGCGGCAGAGGCGTTGGTCAGTTCTTGCTCGGCCTGTCGCAGCTCGGCTTGTTTAATGGCCAGATCTTCTAAACGCGCGCCGTGTTCAAGCTCGGCGAGCTTGGCTTGCTGGCTGTCGCGGGCCGCTTCGGCTTCCCAGACGCGCGCTTGAGCAGCTGACACGGCGGCTTGCGCTTGAACACGTTGCGCCGTCAGGTCAGTTTGATCCAACACCACCAATAGCTGCCCCGCGCGGACCGGGGTGCCGACGTCAACGGCCACGCGGCGCACGGTGCCGGCCCGTTCAAACGCCAGGTCCACTTGTTCCACGGGCGTGACTTTGCCGGTGACCGTGACTGATTCCACCACGTCGCCGCGCGTCGCGATCACCGTTTCCTCGGCCGACGGCGTGGGTCGCTGGGCTGCCAGGATGCGAACCGCCACGGCGGTCAGCACCAACAGGACGGCCGCGCGGCGTACGGTTTTGGACCCGAATTTCAGGCGCATGGATGCGGCAGGTTTGCAACAGGTGGAAAAGAAACTCTATCACGGGGAACGATTTTTTTCAAGGGTGTAAATGAAACCCACGCCGAGAATCCTCGGCGTGGGACGCGGCTTCCTACCGCTTGTGCCCGGTGATCGGAAGCGATTGAAGAACGATCCAACGAATGTCGTCGGCGGTTTCCACCTCGCGGTCTGGCGGCGTTTCCAGGGTGACGATGTGCCGCGCTTGTGGAATGTATCGTCGCGCTCCCCGCCACCGGTTTCTGCCGATGAATTTTTGGAGTGGACTTTCAACCACTCCCCGGTCACGGTCGGCGGCGTGAATTACGGTACCTTCCCCGGTCGCCAGGCCAACGTGGCCAACGCCGTCAGCGGGATCATCGAAGGAGTAATTCACCGCTCCCGCCACGAAGAGCAGATCGCCGGCCGCGACATCCGCGGGCGGTACGGCTTTGCCCAGCTCGCGTTGTTGGATGGAGCGCCGCGGCAGCCAGATGCCGCGCTGGCCGTAGAGCCATTTCACCAAACTGGAACAGTCCACGACCATTGGCGCCTCTGAAGGTTTGGCGCCGCGGCGATACCGCGCGGTTCCGACGCGCGGTCGCGCCAGGGCGACGAGGTCAACCTCGACCACGCGGAAGCCTTTCGCGGCCAGGAGGGTAAAAATCTGTTTTCGGGAAATCGTCAGGTGCAAGGTCAAAAGATCGACGGCGCAGCGGTTTCCGACCGCTCGGTATTCCATGGTTGATCCTCAAATAATCGTTGACCGTGAAAAGAGCCCAAAGAAACCAAAAAACCTGCCCGGGCTAGGCAGGTTGCGACGGTTTTCAACATCAAAGCCTACCCGCTCGGACAGGATGATGTTTCACGCGGGATAAAACTGGACCACGTTTTTCTGCGATGGGTATGCAACATACCACGTTTGATTGGTGGACTCACCGGGAATCGAACCCGGGCCTCGGCAATGCGAATGCCGCGTAATACCACTTTACTATGAGCCCAGGTAATTTCTAACGGGGGGGGTGAAAATGCCGGGTACTGCCACTCTACGATAGGCCCAACAGAAATTTAGGCGGGTGAGCGAAGGTAACCCTCTCGATGTCGCGTTAACGACGTATGGAAAGCCCGGCGGACGGCGTTGGTTCCCGGCCGGTTTCGCTCGGGAAAAACCCAGGATACCATATGCCGTTGGCATAAGCAATCATCCAGTATCCCGACGGACGTTGCGGAGTACAATCCATAATCATGTTCCGACGAGGCGTCAGACCTCCGGTCCCCTTAAATATATTCTCCCCGGGAGGGGTCGAACCTCCAATCGTCTCCTTAGGACGGAGCCGCTCTATCCAATTGAGCTACGGGGAGCCCAAATCAGTCGAGGTTGTAGATACGCTCCTGGCAACGTCCAGGATC
>CAYJVS010000077.1:0-4993 GCA_964373635.1 uncultured Gammaproteobacteria bacterium | reverse complement strand
CACTTGCGGCTGAGTCCGAAGTGCTCGGTGAGGGGGTGAGTTTCACCTCGTGGTACTCGTCGTCAGCGTTGACCGCCCAGAGATCGTGAGCGGCTCCTTCCAAGTTGTCCACGGCCAGCATCGCCGTCAAGATTGAATGATCTTGGTTGTTGTATTTGTGCATGCCGTTTCGGCCGACCGTGATGAGGCGGGGGATGGTCTGGAGATATTTGGCAATCGCGCGAACATGCCGTTGATAGTCGCCGGAGTAGCGGGGGTACGCTCGCGGTTCGCGGACCACCCAGCCTTTGGCGACCTCATCGGCAGAGGCGAAACCAAGCTGTTGGAGCTCTGAAGTCGCCAGCGCCACCAATGCATGATCATCACGACGCCAAAGATCATCGCCGCGCTGGCAATGGTATTCAATGCCCAGGCAACTGGTTTCCGGGTCAGCGACCATTTCCCTGCTCCAGTTGCCGTAGTTTTGGATCCGGCTGGCGCGAACCGCCGGCTCGTGCAAGTAAATCCAGGTGTCCGGAAAAAGGTTGGGGCGGTTGACCACTAAAAGCACGGCAATCAGGTCGCGGTAGGTGAGGGCGCGCGCGGCCTGTTGTACCGGCTCCGGCGGTGCAGGATCAAGCGCCGCCACCAGGTCAGGCAATGGCATTGAAGAGATGACGGCATCGGCCGAAAATGTCCATGGGCCAGCCGGTCCGGAGGCCGTCACGGCAAAGGCACCATCCGGGTGGCGAGTGATGCCGGTCACTTGGTGGTTGAGGAGCACGGTGCCGCCGTGGCGCTCCACCTGCTGGCGGGCGCGTTCCCACAGCATCCCCGGGCCGCGGCGGGGGTACTGAAACTGGTCAATCAAGGTCGTGATCGGCTGTCGGCGGGAAAATCCCATGGCATTTTTGATGGCACGGCCGAGGGAAAGCGACTTAATCCGCTGCGCGGCCCAGTCGGCTGAAAGCTGGTGGCAGGGCATACCCCACACTTTCTCGGTGTAGCTTTTAAAAAAAATCTGAAACAGCCGGCGGCCAAAGCGGTTGGACACCCAGTCTTCAAAGGTGCGTTCGGGCCGGCGGGGGTGGACGCGCGCCCACAGGTAGCTGGCTGTAAGGCCGATGCTGTTGAACGGGCCCAGCCCGGCGAGGGCGTTTATCGGCCGCAAGGGGTACGCAAAAAATTTCCCGCGGTAGTAAATGCGCGACTGCCGGCGGACGGTGATGAAATCGTCCCGCAACACCTCATGCCACCAGCGTTCAACGCGGGGAAACTTGGTGAAGAAGCGGTGGCCGCCGATATCAAAGCCGTACCCCTCGCGCCAGATCGTTTGGGCCAGACCGCCGACGCGGCCGGCGGCCTCAAGGAGGGTGACGGCCATGCCGCGACGCGCGCCTTCCCGCGCCGCCGTCAATCCCGCGGGTCCCGCGCCGATGACCAGAACTCGCGGGCTTGGCCGATGCTCGCGAGGGACGGTGGTGGCCATCGTGCGGGTGGCCTTCACTTTTGATATACTGGCGGTCATTGGCATCGTGGTTAGTCTACCAGGCAGCCACTCGTTACTCAACCATCGCTTTGATGTTGGGGTTACCCGGGAATTTTTTTTCCGCTTTGCGGCAGTCGTTACGCGATCGGCCGTTGTCCTGGATCCGTCCCGCCGTCTGGCTGGGGGTTCTGCTGTTGGCGTTCATCCTGCGCCTGCAGCTCTTGCGGCTGCCCTACTGGTACGATGAGGCGCTCACCCTGCATTACGTCCGCCAAGAGTTCCCCCGGATGTTGCAGTTGGTGTTCGCCGATTTGCATGTTCCCGTGTACTACGCGATATTGTTCGCGTGGATCCGGCTCGTCGGGCAGAGTTCGGTGATGACCGGAGCCTTGTCATTCCTCCTGGGCTGCCTCACGGTTGGTGTAGTCTACCGGCTGGGCAAGGAGGCCGTCAGTCAAGCGGCGGGGGTTTTAGCCGCGGCGCTCTACTGGGTGAGCTGGAGCGCCATCTTCTATTCGACGGAAACGCGGATGTATCAGCTGCTGGCCGTGTGGGCGAGTCTCGCCGCGCTGCTGTTGCTGCGGTGGGCGCGCGGTTCGTCCGCGGCGGGCTGGTGGTGGGTGGGCATCAATACGCTCGGATTCGCCACGCACGTGCTCTACGTGTTTTTTATTTTCGGACAGCTGATCGTCATGGCGTTGTGGCTGCGCCGCGGTGCCACCGCATGGAAGCCCCGCCGAGTCATGGCGTGCCTGGCGGCCCTCGCCCTCGCATCGCTGCCGGTCATGGGAATGCTCCTGGACGATTTTGTCCATTGGTATCTCGTCCGCGGCAATTGGTTCGCGCGCGGCGTGCCGACCTCGTTTGCGCGGTGGGTGGATTTCTTCTTGCAGCGCCCCCCGAACTTGTTTTATTCCATCTATCACGTGTCGGCGGGGTGGATGAACTCTTCGTTGTGGTTGTTTGCGCTGCTGGTGATCTTGACCCCGCTCGGGTCGGTCCGCGTCCAGCGCTTCGGTGTCGCATTGACGCTGCACCGTCTGCCGTACCCCCTGCAGGGCATCATCCTCTTGGCCGTAACGCCGCTGGTCTTATTGGTCCTCTTTCGCGTGCCCGTTGATCGGTATATTTCTTACACGGTAGTCTTTTGGTCCGTGTGGTTAGCCGCCGGGTTTCAGCAGTTGCGTATCGCGCGTTGGCGGGCGTGGGCGCCGTTACTTTTCGCCGTCGCGCTGTTGGCCGTCCACGTCCGCTTGATCCGCACCGATATCCGCCGGCAGCCGGACTTTCGGTGGCCGGAGATTATGCAGCGTCTGCAGCACCTCGAAGACCCGCGCGACCAGGCGGTGGTCCTGGTCAATTCCTACGATTGGGCGCCTATCGCCTGGGAACACTACCGTGGTAGGCTGCCGGTACAGGTTTTTTTTCCGCCATCGCTGGCGCGGGATGGGGATATTGAATTGGCCATGTTCTCGCGCATCGGTTTGCCGACCATTACCCGTGAAAATGTGACCGAGCTCGCGCCTCAGATGGCCCCCTTCACGACCGTTTGGCTGGTGAATACCGGCGCCCAGTCCAATACCGACCCGGATGATGCCGTGCAACAATTTTTGTACTCGTCGTGCCGGCTGAACTATTCCGAGCAGATCCCCACCGACTTTATCTCCGGCCACCCCTATGAACTCAAACACTTCACCGACTGCCGCTGGCGCTAGCGGGCCGGCGGCGGGCAACGGCCGTCGTCGGGGCTGGCGCCTGACCGAGGTGGGCGTGACGCGGGCGGCGGCGGGATTTGGCGCTGTCAGCGCGCTGGTCGCGCTGGTGACCCTGCCGCGTCCGTATTGGTTTGACGAGGCGCAGACCATCTGGTACCTGCGCCAGTCGCTGCCGCGGATGCTGCAGCTGGTGGCCAACGATTTTGTGCCGCCGCTGTATCATCTCATGATGTTTTTCTGGGTGCGGCTGGCGGGCTATGGCGAAATCATAACCGCGCTGCCGTCAGTGGTATTTGCCGCGGTTTCCGTCTGGCTGACCTACTTGCTCGGCCGCCAGATCGGTGGCTCCAGGATCGGCCGGTGGGCCGCGCTGCTCTATGGGCCGACGTACGCGGTCTTGTGGTACGCCCAAGAAACGCGTATGTATACCCTGCTGGCGGCGCTCGGCGTGGGCCTGACGATTGTCTTTTTGCGGCTGCTCACCCGGCAGCGTTCATCCGATTGGCGGTGGTATTTTTTCGTCGCGCTGGCCGGGATGTATACGCACTATGCCTTCTGGTTTTTGGTCTTCGCGCAAAATATCATCGCGCTGTGGCTGATGCGGGCGGCACAACCGCCGTTCGATATCCGGCGTTGGGTGCGCACGCAGCTCTTCCTGGTTGCCGGCGCGCTGCCTTTGGTTCCCGTGATTGCCGACCGCGTCCGCTATTGGTATTTGGCGACCGAAACCGTGCTCGATCTTTATCCGACCGAACTGCCGTGGGGGCCGTTGCGCAATGTATTGGGCATGCTTTTCACCCCGCTGGCCTACGGGAATCAGTTTGGCAGGTTCACTCCCGGGGTGGCGCTGGGTCTGGCAGCACTGGTGGCCGCTGCGCTGGTACCGCTGGTTGTCGCCAGCCGTTTCCGCGAGCGCACCTGGCAGCTGACCTTTCGCTTGACGGGTCCGCGGCTGGCGCTGGGAGTGCTGGCTGGCAGTATCGTTGTGCCGCTGGCGGTGCTGACGGTATTGGATGTCAGTTTCATGCGGTATATTATTTTTGTGGTTCCCTTGCTGTGTTGTTTGATGGCCATGGGGTTGGCAGCGATCCCGTCGCCGCGGGTGCAGCGCTGGCTGCTCCTGTTACTCGTCGGAGGCGCGGCATTGGTGAATGGGTATTTTTTGGCCATCTACGTTCGCCTGTTTCCGCCGCATGAGTACCTGGATCACTGGCCGAACGTGGCCGAGTATATCGAACGTCGCGAGCAGCCCGGCCGCGAGATGATTCTGTTTATCATTCAGGACCATGAAGCGATCTTCCGCCACTACTACCGCGGCCAGCTGCCGGTCGTCGGTTTCCTGCCGGCCGACCGCGTTGAAACCGGCGACTATGCGGTGGACCGCGTGCGCTGGATCAGCCGGCCGGGCGTGACCGCGGCCAACGCGGCGAGCGTCGCGCGGGTAATCCAGGGATATGAGGCAATCTGGTTGCCTGGTCCGGACGTGAAGTTTCTCTTTGATATCGGCGCGTATGCGTGGCAGTGGTTTGAGGCGCACTGTCGGCGCACCGATACCGTGGTTTTCCGCCTCCAGTCGCCGCTCAACCTTTACCGTTATGACCGTTGCGCCGCACCCGCCCCGCGCGGGCTGCCCGATGCCGCCTAACCCGCGTGGCAAGCCGGAGAGATCCCTGTTCAAGTCCACGAACATCATGCACACTCATTTGGCTTTTCAATCAGTTTGTTTCCAAAAGGTTTCTCTTTGTTTCTGCGCCGTCCCTCCCCCACCTTTACCTTACATCCCCTCACTCCCGTTCCCTCTCCCCTTTGG
>CAYJVS010000076.1:0-5020 GCA_964373635.1 uncultured Gammaproteobacteria bacterium | reverse complement strand
ACTCTGTCCTACCTACCTTGATTGCCGAGGCTGCTTGGGAACTTCACGCGTCCATTGTCTAACGGGGTAAACTCCAGCGGGAATCCAGTACCCACGCGCATTTCATTTTTTCTGGATCCCGCATCCCACCTCCGCTAAAGCTGTGGCGGGCAGGCCAGGTGCGGGATGACCGTTATTCTACAGTCTCAAGTTACCCTTGGAAGATCCTACCGGCGCAAAATCGACAGATACGCCTCGGGGGGGATTTCGACCCGGCCGACGCCGGCGGCCAGCATTTTTTTCTTGCCCTTCTTTTGCTTTTCCAAGAGCTTGCGCTTGCGGGTGTAGTCGCCGCCGTAGAGCTTGGCGGTGACGTCTTTGCGCAACGCTGAAATCCTCTCGGCGGCAATCACGCGGCCGCCGACGGCTGCCTGGAGTTTGACCACGAACTGCTGCTTAGGAATGGTAGTTTTCAATTTTTCGACAATCCGCCGGCCCGCGTCGTAGGCTTCATCTTTGTCGACTAGGCTCGCCAGCGACTCAATCGTCTCTTCAGCCACCAAAATATCCAGCCGTACCACGTCGCACGGCTGGTACGAGTCAAACTCGTAGTTGAGCGAGGCGTAGCCAGCCGAAATCCCTTTGAGCTTATCGTAGAAATCCACCAAGAGCCGCGTCAGCGGGATGCGGTAGTGCAGCACCGCGGCCTCCTCGTCGAGGTACTCGGTGTTGAGGTACTCCCCGCGCCGGCTCGACACCAGTTGCATGACGTTGCCGAGGTAGGTCTTGGGAGTGACGATGTCGAGCTTCATGAGCGGCTCACGCACCTCGCGGTAGCGGTCGGCCGTCGGCAGCTCTTGCGGGGAACGAATGATCGAGGTTTCCCCTTTGGCGTCAAGGACCTGGTACGCCACTGACGGTACGGTCACCACCACCTCCTGGCCGTACTCGCGGCGCAGGCGTTCCTGCATGATTTCCAGATGCAGCAAGCCTAAAAACCCGCAGCGGAAACCGTAGCCTAACGCCGGCGAATTCTCCGGCTCAAACTGCAGCGCGGCGTCCGACAGCGCCAGCTTTTCTAACGCGGCGCGCAAGCGCGGGTAGTCGTTACCCTCGCGGCAGAAAATGCCGGCAAAGACCATGGGCTTAACCTGCCGGTAGCCCGGCAGCGGCGGTACGTCCGCCGCGCTCGCGATGGTGTCGCCGACGCGGCAGTCGGCCACGTGCTTTAGGCCAGTCGCCACGTAGCCAATCTCGCCGGCCAACAACCGCACCCCTTTCCTGAGTTCGGGAGCAAACGTGCCCACCTCGATGACGTTTGAGTCTTTGCCCGTGGCCAAAAACCGCACCGTCTGACCAGCGGCAATCTCGCCGTCCACTACCCGCACGTACGCGATCACGCCGCGGTAGTCGTCAAACCGGGAATCAAAAATCAGCGCGCGCGGTTTTTCGCCAGCGGATGGCTTGGGCGGCGGAATGCGTTCAATCACCGCCGCAAGCAGTGGCGGCACCCCGGCGCCGGTTTTGCCGGAAATTTGCAGCACCTCGTCGGGCCGCACTCCCAGCAGGTTGACCAGCTCCTTAACGCCGCGCTCAACCTGCGCCGCCGGCAGGTCAATTTTGTTGACGGCGGGAATGATGGTGAGGTTTTGCTCCAAGGCCAGGTACAGGTTGGCCAACGTCTGCGCCTGCACGCCTTGGGTCGCGTCTACCAATAAAATCGCGCCCTCCACGGCGGCCAGGCTGCGCGACACCTCGTAGGAAAAATCAACGTGCCCGGGCGTGTCAATCAGGTTGAGTTCAAATGTTTGCCCATGATGTTGCCACTGCATCCGCACCGGTTGCAGCTTAATGGTAATCCCCCGCTCCCGTTCCAGGTCCATCATGTCCAGCATCTGCTCGCGCAGCTGGCGTTTTTCCACCGTGCCGGTCAATTCCAAAAAACGGTCGGCGAGCGTGGACTTGCCGTGGTCAACGTGGGCGATAATGCAGAAATTGCGGATGGGCGAGGTCTCCATGGGCGCCGTCTACGTCGTCGGGGTATCGCTAACCACTTCGGTCACCGTCGCTCCGCGCAGGCGCCGGCGGCAGGCGTCAAGCAGCGCCCACGCTTCCGGCGAACGCAACAGCAAGCTCATCCCAAGATAGGCGGTCAGCCCGACGGTGGCGGCGAGGGTGATTTGCAGGCTGACCCCGAGAAACGTTTGCGTGCCGCTGACGGGCGCAATCAGGTACTTGCTTCCTTGCATGGCCGCGACCATGACGGTAACGGCGCCGGCCATTTTGCCCAGTGCGGCCAGCACGCGGGGTCCATCCAACGTCTGGAGTGAAAGCCTTAGCATCACCCCCAGCACCGCCAAGTGGAGCACGTTGGCCAGGGAATACGCCAAGGCGACGCCGGCGACCCCAAACAGCGGGGCCAGCGTCAACGTCAACACGACATTGACCACTGCCGCCGCCAAGGCGGAAAAAAATGGCGTCAACGTATCTTGCCGGGCGTAAAAGGCGCGGATCACCAGCGGGATGGTGGCTTGGGCGATGAGGCTCAAAGAAAACATCCCCACCGCGTTCATGGTCAGCACCGTATCCTCCCAATCAAACCGGCCGCTGCCCAGCACCACCCGCACCACTTGCGCCCGCAGCACCAGCATGAGGGCCATGGCGGGAACGATGCAAAAGACAATTTCGCGGAAGGTCTGCGACAGCGTCGCGACAAACCGTTGCCGGTCGTGCGCCACCTCGGCCAGCGCCGGGAACGCGGCAATCGCAAACGCGATGCCAAAAATCCCCACTGGCAATGACTGCAAGTTGTTGGCGAAATTGAACACCGCGAGGCTCCCCGCGCTCAAGTGCGACGCGACCATCGTGACCACCAGCAAATTTAGCTGCGTCACGGCCAGGCTCAAGGTGCGCGGCCCCATGAGGTACAGCAGCCGTCCCAGCTCACGATCGCGCCACGGAATCCCCCACTGCCAGCGAAATCCCAGCCCCGCCAGGGCCGGCAGCTGCGCCGCCACGTGGAGCGCGGCTCCCGCCACCACCCCCCAGGCCAAACCGGCAACGCCGATTGCCGGCACTAAAAACAGCGCGCCCATGATGATGCCGGCATTGTAAACGATCGGGGCCAGGGAAACGTGAAAAAACATCTTCCGCGACTGCAGCACGCCGCCCACCACCGCGGACAGTCCCAAAAGCATGGGGCCAAACAGCATGATCCGCGTCAGCGCGGCCGTGTGCGCCACCTGCTCCGGTCGAAATCCGGGAGTGAACAACCGCGTCAAGGGCAAACTGAAGAACGCCAAGACCGCCGCGGCCAGGCCCACGCTCACCACCACGACGATCATGAGATTAGTAACCAATTGCCAGGCGCGCGGCCGGCCGGGGGCGGTGTCCGCTTGCCAGACCCCGGTGAACACCGGAATAAATCCGGCCGAGATTGCGCCCACGATCAACAGGTTAAACATCAAGTCGGGGAGGCGAAAGGCGACGTAGTAGGTGTCCAACAACTCCCCGGCGCCAAACTCACCCGCCAGCACGCGGTCCCGCAAGAGCCCCAGCGCCCGTGACACCAGCGCCATGCCCCCAACCAAAAACGCCGCGGCCGGAATGGAGCGGCTTGGCGTGCCATTGAGCCAACGACGGATCATTGATTTTAGGACTTGGTCTTAGGTCGTGGCGGCGCGTTTGGTCAAAAGACAAAGGTCAACGGTCAAACCCTTCAACCATGACCAATGACCTGACCCGTTGCCATGACCTACAACTTAGGACCTTCACCCTTGTTCTGACCTGCTGCCATGACCGTTGACCATGGACAAGTCCGCTGTTTAGGGTACCGCGGGAGAGGACGCAACGGGTTGAGCCCGGCGCACCATCCCCCGCGTTAACCGCGCGATCATCAACTCTTCGGCCGTGGGAATCACCAGCGTCGTAACCTTGGACCACGGTCGCAGCCGTTGCCGCACCAGTTGCCGCACGACCGCGCTCTTTTGCCCAATCGCGCCGGAAAAGACCAGCGCGTCCAGCCCGCCCATGACCGTGGCCAGGCTCCCAATATAGCGCACAATGTTGTAAATGAAAACCCCGAGCGCGAGCTTGGCGCGCCGGCGTTCGGCGGGGCGGAAGGCATTCGGCGGGGTGTAGCCGGTAACTGAATAGCCGGCAGCAACCAGCACGTCGCGCAGGTCGCCAGAAACGCCAAAAATTCCCAGCAGACCCGACCGCGTGTTCAGCAGATCATCCACCTGGCTTAGGCTAAGGTTGCCAACGCGTTGGAGGAAGGTCACCACCGCCGGATCCAGGTCGCCGCTGCGGGTGCCCATGGTCAGACCGGACAGCGGGGTAAAACCCATCGTGGTTTCCACCGCCGCGCCGAACCTCGTCGCCGTCAGGCTGCAACCGGAGCCCAAGTGCGCCGTGATCAGCCGCAAGCGAGTCAGGGGCCGCTTGAGTTGAGCGGCGGCCGTGTGCGCCAAGTACTGGTGGGAAATGCCGTGAAAGCCGTACCGCCGCACCCCGTACCGGGTGTAGTATTCGTACGGCAGCGCGTACAAATAGCTTTCCACCGGCAGCGTGGCATAGTACGCCGTATCAAACACGGCCGCGTTCGGCACGCCGCGAAACGCATCCTGACACGCTGCAACGACGGCGAGATTGTGCTGGTTATGGAGCGGCGCCAGGGCGGACAACTTCTGGAGCCGCTCAACCACGCCGGTGGCCAACCACGCCGGCCGGCGAAAACGCTCGCCGCCGTGTACCACGCGGTGCGCGATGCCGCGCAACCGCTCCGCCCACGGCCGCAGGTGACCAAACATTTCCCGCGCCGCGGCCGCCGGACTGGAGACGCCGGCGGGGAAATTGCGCCAAATTTTTCGCCCCGAGGCGTGCTCACGCAGTTCCAGCGCGCTGCCCGGCACACCCAGGCGTTCGATCTGTCCGGAAACCAATTCAGACAAATCCCGCAACCGGAAAATTTTAATTTTCAGCGTGGCCGAACCGGCGTTGCAGACGAGGAGGCAGTCGCGGGACATACCAAGAATCAAGA
>CAYJVS010000075.1:0-5108 GCA_964373635.1 uncultured Gammaproteobacteria bacterium | reverse complement strand
GATCCGATGAACCGCTCAGGACCCTTGTCTTACCCACGGAAAAGCCGGAAGAACCGTTTTACCGTTTTTTTACAGTCTCAGTTCATTCCTTGCGCCAGCCAAACAGTCCTTGCGGCCGCACCAAGAGGACCGCCAACACGGCGCCAAACGACACCACATCTTTGACGGCGTTGCTCCAGTAAAACGCCCCGACGTTTTCAGCCGTTTCCAGGATGAGGTTGCCAAAAACCGCGCCCGGAATTGAGCCGACGCCGCCGATCACCGCCCGCATGAACGGTTTCAGCCCCAACATCAGGGCCAGATTTGGTTCCAGGCTGAATTTCAGGCCAAACATTATGCCGGCTATGCTGGCCAAGCCGGAACCCAGGGCAAACGCGAGGGCGCGCATCCGAGGACCGTTAATGCCGACCACTTCCGCCATGATGGGGTTATCCGCCACGGCCCGCAGCGCGGACCCCCAGGTAGCCCGTTTAAGCCACCAGCCAAGACTTCCCACGACCAGCACCGCGGTAAGCATCGTGCCAACATCCACGGCATTGACGATCGCCCCGCCCAGATGCCAGCGGGGCACGTCCGGCAGCCACGCCAGCGACTGGGTACTGGGACCAAACGCGAGCTGAAGAAGATTGGTGCCCATGATCATCAAGGCAACCGACGCGATCAAGGCGCCCACGGGGCTTAAACGGCCGTGCCGGCGCAGCCGTTCAAACAACAGCGCGTGCATCAGCCACCCCACGCCGGCGCATGCCACGATCGCCGCCGCGCCAGAAACCAGCGGCGATAATCCGCGGTTGGTCGCGGCCAAAAACAGGTACGCGGCCAGCAACGCCACCACGCCCAAAGCGACATGGAGGACTTTGGTCACCGCGTAGATCAGGGTGAACCCCACCGTGACCAGCGCGTAGAGCGACGCCAGGGTCACGATGGTGAACAGGATTTGGAGGAAGATGGACATCGTGAGCTTCTTAGCTTGGAGCTTGTTAGAACGGCCGTCCGAAAAACCTAAGCGGCTAAAAAGCTACTGCCGAAGAAGCTTTACCATTCGACCCAAAAGCAGCCCCGCCGGGGGGGCGGGGACTGCCGGACGAGCGCGGGCGAGGCTACTGGTTCGTCGAGTAAATTTCGATTTGCTCAAGCTTGCCATCCTTGACTTGCATGATGGCGTAGGCATCTAAGACCGGATCGCCATTGGCGTCAAAGGTGAGTTGGCCCATGGTGCCTTCCCAGTTATTGACCGCGGTCAGCCAATCGCGCAGTTTTTCCGTGTCCAGCCCAACCTTTTCAATCCCGTCTTTGATGAGGAAAAATTGTCCGTGCATGTTGGCCATGAAGAAGGCGTAGCTGGGCTGCTCCTGGTACTCGGCAACATAGGCGTCAAAAAACGCTTTGGCGCGGGGGCCGTCCTGGTTAAAGTACGTCTCCACCCCAATCAACCCTTCCATGAGTTTTCCGTTTTCTCCCACGATGTCGCGGCCAATCAACACTTCCGCGGTTAAAAGTTGCGTGGTTACCTCTTGGCTGTTGAGTTGTTTGACCACTTGCACGCCGGGAGCCGGGGTTTGCGGCACCAGGTAGATGACGTCAGGTTTGGCCGCTTTGATTTTCACAATCTGGCTGGCGAAGTTCGTCTCCGTGGTATGGTAGGTCACGTCGGCCACCACGTTCCCGCCCAGGGCTTGGAAGCGTTCGGTAAAGACGCGCCGGAGCGCTTGCCCGTAATCCGTGGTTTCCGCGATCACGGCCGCCGCGCGTTTCTCCAGATTCCGGTAGGCGTACTCGGCCGCGACTTTGCCGGCGAACGCGTCAGACGGCGCGGTGCGAAAAATGAATTCGCCCGCGGCGGTAACGTCCGGCGATGTGGCCGAGGGGGAAATCACCAGCACCTTTTTCTCCTGGGCGAGCGGGGCAATCGCCAGCGTCTCGCCGGAGCATGCTCCGCCGAAGATGATCCGCACGCCTTCCACATTGATGAGCCGTTGCGCGGCGGCGGTCGCCTCTTTGCCCTCGCATTTGCCGTCTTCCCAGATCGCCTCCACCGGATTTCCGCCGATGCCGCCGGCCGCGTTGATTGCCTTGAGCGCCATTTGCGCCGCCCGTTGCAACGGCGTGCCGTACGACGCGGCATTTCCGGTGAGGGGTAAAATCACGCCAATTTTAACCGGTTGATCCACGATCATTTTCTGTCCGGTGCTGGCGGCATTGGTGTTTGAGTCCTTGGTGGGTCCAACCGCGGGCTGTTGAGTCATGGCGTACAGCAGCCCAATGACCCCGATCGCGACGATAATCCCGACGACGATTTTGGTGGTTTTGTTCATAAGCTTGACAGGGTTATAAATTTATAGTCAAACATTGAAATCCAACGGTTCCAGCCAGGGTCATTTCCAAACTTACTGTATCATACGGCAGTAAAGAAGCAACCACGGAGGGATCCTTCAGGCCGGCTCCGGCAGACCGTTTGAGTCAGTCGTCCTCCGTCAACGCCGTTGGTGATTTCTGGTGGCGGCCATTCGTATGGTATCATGGCAGTAATGTTTGAGGTGGGATCACCTCGTTTTATCCTTAGCTTAATTTCGCCGTTCCCTACTGCTGGTACGCGAAGTTATCTCAGCGGCTATGCCCAAACCATCGGCGGGTAAAAAATCCTCGTCCCGGTCAGCAGCGCGCCCAAGCGGGCAGGTGTTAATCGTTGAAGATGACGAGTTCTTGGCCAAAATGATGGCGCGGATGTTGGAAGCGGAAGGCATCGCGTGCGCGTTGGCTTCAACCGGCAAGGAGGGGTTGCGGCGGGCGCGGCAGACCAAGCCCAGGTTGATCATCTTGGACGTCATTTTGCCCGACTTGGATGGCTTTGCCCTGTTGAGCAAACTCAAAAGCGATCCCGCCACGCGGCACACGCCGATTTTGATCGTGTCCAACCTCGGGCAGGAGGAAGACGTCCAGCAAGGCTTGAGCCTGGGCGCGAAAGACTACATCGTTAAAAGCGACTTGAGTTTGGATGCCGTGGTGGCCAAGGTGAAGAAGTACCTCAAATAGTTCAGTCCTCGTGGGACGGTAACGATGCCCGTTTCGGTAGGTTTTGTGGTCATGGTCGAAAGTCTTGGCAGCGAGTTAAGTCAAAGGTTTTAGGTTATAGGGTTTCCCCATTGACCATGACCTAAGACCTAACCCGCTGCCATAACCTATGACCATAGACGAAGGTTCACGACGGGCCTCGAGACCGCACGACGAGGACGTTGTACTCCTTTGGTTATGCGCTTGACCGACGAGCAGCTCAAGGAGGCGTTGGTAAAAACCCGGCTGATTCCACTGGCGCGGCTGGAGGCGGCGTGGACCCGCGCTCAACAGCAGCGCCAGCCGTTCCGCGAGGTGCTCCTGTCCGACGACGTGGTCAGCGACGAACATCTCGGCCGGATTGTCGCCGAGCGGCTGGGCTTGCCGTTTTTGCATTTACGCCAACTGCAGATTCCCGATGACGTGCTGCGGCTGATTCCGGAGGTGGTGGCCAAGAATCGCCAGGCGATCGCCGTCAAGCGCGACCCGGAAGGGTTGACGGTGGCGATGGCCGACCCCGACGACCTGGAGACGGTGTCGCTCATCCAGAAAGCCACCGGCGAGATGGTTCAGGTGGCGTACGCCACGCCCCGCGACATCGCGGCCGCGGTCAGCCGCTACCGCCGCGGATTGCGGGAGGACTTTGCCAGCCTGATGGCGGCGGCGGCCCGGGAAGTGGTGGCGGCCCCGCCCGAGGGTCCCACCGACCAGGCCGAGGCGACCGTGGTGCAGATCGTCGAGCAGCTGCTCGCCTACGCCTACGACAACAAAGCCTCGGATATTCACCTGGAACCCCAGCGGCTGGCGCTGGTGGTGCGGTTTAGGATTGACGGGATTTTGCACGACGTGGTGGAACTGCCCGCGAGCGTCCAGGAACAAATCGTCGCCCGGATTAAGGTGCTGGCCAAACTGCGCACCGACGAGCACCAATCCGCGATGGACGGCAAATTCCGCTTCGCGGTGCCCGAGGAGCAGGTGGACGTGCGGGTGTCGGTGTTGCCGGTGACGGCGGGCGAGAAAGTGGTGCTGCGCCTGTTGTCGTCCAAGAGCCGCCAGTTTGGGTTGGAGGATTTGGGCTTGCGGGCCGCCGACCTGCGGCTGGTCAAACAGGCCTTCAACAAACCTTACGGGATGGTGCTGGCGACCGGCCCGACCGGCTGCGGTAAAACCACGACGCTCTACGCGATTTTGAAAATCATCAACACCCGCGACGTCAACATTTCCACCATTGAGGATCCGGTTGAATACGAAATCGCCGGGATTAACCAGATTCAAATCAATCCGAAAACCAACCTGACCTTTGCCGCTGGACTGAAGAGCATCCTGCGCCAGGATCCCGACGTCATCATGGTGGGCGAGATTCGCGACGCCGAAGCCGCCGGCATCGCGGTCAACGCCGCCATGACCGGCCACCTGGTGCTCTCCACCTTGCACACCAACGACGCGGCCACGGCGCTGCCGCGCCTGTTGGATCTGCGCGTGGAGCCGTTCCTGGTCGCGAGCACCGTCAACGTGATTGTGGCCCAGCGGTTGGTGCGCCGCATCTGCAGCCAGTGCCGGGTGAGCTACCGCGTCAAACGCGGTGAGCTGCCGGATACCCTAAGCCCCCCGATGGTCAAGGCTCACTTCGGCGAGCGCGAGTCGTTGCGCCTCTACCGCGGGAAAGGGTGCAAAGTCTGCGGGCAGACGGGATTTTCCGGCCGGGTCGGCATTTTTGAGGCGCTGGAAGTCAGTCCCGAGATCAAGCGGCTCATCATGGAGCGCGTCAACGCCGACCAACTGAAACGCCAAGCGATTCAGGCGGGCATGACCACCATGCTGGAGGACGGGCTGGCCAAGGTGGTTGAAGGCATCACCACGCTGGAGGAGGTGTTGCGAGCGACCAGAGAATAGCTGGCGGCAACACAATTTTTAATTCCTAAACAAATCCCAAAATCCCAAACCATCAGGGTTATTTGGTCTGGTTGGGGGTGGAGCTGCTCGTATGGTCTCGGGGTGGAGTTGCAAGGAATCATCCCCGCATACCGCACCCCGTAACCATACCAGCTGCCCCAACC
>CAYJVS010000074.1:0-5140 GCA_964373635.1 uncultured Gammaproteobacteria bacterium | reverse complement strand
CCCCTTGACAGCGACCATGACCGCTGCTAGATTGTCAACAGAGTAGCCTGATAGGCTACTTTATTTTTTCTCCCGTCCATATTTTGTCCTAAGTCTTAGGTCATGGCGGCGAGTTGGGTCAAAGGTCTTAGTCAAAAGACCTACGACCATGCCCAATGACCTGACCCGCTGCCATGACCTATGACCATAGACGAGGGTTCACGACGGGCCTCGTGACCGCAAGACGATGACCTTCAACCTCGATCAATTATGATGGATACCGAACAACGTTCCGCGATTACCGCGGCCATGAAGCAAATTTGCGACGAGAAAAACATCTCGTTTGAAGCCGTGCTGGAAACGATTGAATCGGCGCTCGGCGCCGCGTACCGCAAAGACTACGGCAACCGGCTGCAAAACATCAAAGTCAAGTTTGACTTGGCCACCGGCGGCATGAAGGTCTACGACGTCAAAATGGTCGTCGCGGATTTGCCGCCCGAGGAACTGGCCGCGGTCACCGCCGGAGCCGAGGGGAGTGTCCCTCCTCCTCCACCACCACCCGCCCCGCCCGTTGCTCCGCCGTTGGCTCCCGTGTTGGAAGGCGCGGCCGTGGCCCCGGCGACCGGCGCCGCGGCGAATGAGGAAAAACCCCGCTTCAACCCCAAACTGGAAATTCAGCTTTCCGACGCCCAAAAAATCCAGCCGGACATCCAGCTTGGCCAAGAGCTGGTCCAAGAACTCGCGACGCCCGGCGCGTTTGGCCGCATGGCGGCGCAAACGGCCAAACAAGTCATCACCCAAAAAATCCGCGAGGCCGAACGCGAAACCATCTTCAACGAATTCAAAGACCGCCAGGGCGCCATGGCGGTGGGCACGGTGCAGCGGCGCGAGGGCCGGCTGGTGCTGGTGGACTTCGGCCGGGTGACGGCGATGCTGCCGCCCGAGGAGCAAATTGAGCGCGAACCCTATCCCCCGGGCGAACGGCTCAAAGTCTACGTGCTGTCGGTGGCCAAAGGCACCCGCGGTTCCGAGATTATCGTCTCGCGCGCCCATCCCGAGATCGTCCGGCTGCTGTTTCACACCGAAATCCCGGAGATTGCCAACGGCACGGTGCAGATCAAAGGCATCGCGCGGGAAGCCGGCGCCCGCACCAAGGTCGCCGTCTGGACCGATGACGAAAACATTGACCCGATCGGTTCCTGCATCGGCCAGCGCGGGTCGCGGGTGCAAACCATCATCAACGAACTCCGCGGCGAAAAAATTGACATCATTCAGTACGCCGAGGACCCGGCCGAATACATCGGTAATGCGCTTTCGCCCGCCAAGGTCACCGCGATCAAGATCAACGCCGACCTTCCGGGCGCTTTAGTCACGGTGCCGGAAGACCAACTGAGTTTGGCGATTGGCCGCGGCGGGCAAAATGTCCGGCTGGCGGCGCGGCTGACGGGCTGGAAAATTGACATCGTCTCGGCCGGCAAGCTCGCGGAGGGGTCGGACCAAACCCCCCAGGCCTCGGCGGCGCCCGACCAACCGGACGCCGTACCGCCCGCCGCACCGGCGCCGTCAGAGCCTGCCACGCCTCCCGCCGATGCCCTGGCCCCAGCCAACCCCGCGTAAACATCCCACCACCCGCGAAAAACCATGCGGGTAAGGTATTGGACCGTGGACGTTAGAAATTAAAATTGATTTATTTGGTATGTTGCTGTTCTTCGTCACGCTGGTCGGCCTGGCCGGTATCGCGGTCGCCATTGGGTTGTACCGCCAAGTCCTACGGGCGCCGACCGGAACGCCGGCGATGGCCACCGTTGCCGCCGCCATCAAGCAGGGGGCCGCGGCGTTTTTGAAACGGCAAAACACGACCATCGCCTGGATTGTGGCGCTGTTGGCGGTGCTCATCTTCATCCTTTACGCCAGCCAGGGGAACGTCAGAACTGGGCTGCAGACGCTGGTGGCGTTTGTCCTGGGAGCGCTGTTGTCAGCCGTGGCCGGATATTTTGGCATGGCAACCGCGGTGCGGGCGAATCTTCGGACCGCGGCGGCGGCGCACACCGGCGTGGACGCGGCCGTCCGCGTGGCGCTGCGGGGCGGCGCGGTGGCGGGATTTTTGGTCGTGGCGTTGTCGCTGTTGGGTCTCAGCGGACTGTTCTATTTCTTTGGCGGGCTGACCAATCCGACGACCGTGCCCTTGCAGCTGGTGGGGTTTGGGTTTGGGGCGAGTTTGGTGGCGCTGTTTGCCCAGCTGGGCGGCGGGATTTACACCAAGGCCGCGGACGTGGGCGCGGACCTCGTCGGCAAAGTGGAAGCGGGCATCCCCGAGGACGACCTGCGCAACCCGGCGGTGGTGGCCGACTTGGTCGGCGACAACGTCGGCGACTGCGCGGGACGCGGCGCTGACTTGTTTGAATCCAGCGTCGCCGAGAGCCTGGGCGCGATGATCATCGGCATTGCCCTCTTTCCCGTGTTTGGCCTCGGCGGCGTGCTGTTCGCGCTCGTGGCGCACGCGATTGGGTTAGTCGCTTCCATGATTGGCGTCATGTCGGTCCGCGTCCGCGGGAATGAAGACGCGATGGCGGCGTTGAACCGCGGTTTTTACCTCACCGCCGTATTGGCCGCGATCGGGCTCGCGGGAGCCGCGAGATTTTTGCTGTTTACCCCCCAATACCCGGCCGCCTGGGGCATTTTGTTTCTCTGCGCGCTGATTGGGCTGGCAACCAGCATCGCGTTTTTGCTCCTCACCCAGTACTACACGAGCCACCGTTTCCGGCCGGTGAAAACGATTGTCGAAGCCTCCCGCACCGGCGCGGCGACCAACATCATCACCGGTTTTGCCGTGGCGCTGGAAAATACCGCGCTGCCGGTGGTGACGGTGGCCGCGGCGTTGCTTTCTTCCTATGGCCTCGGCGGGCTGACCGGCATTGAGCACGGCGGGCTGTTTGGCACGGCCATGGCGACCATGGGGATGCTGGCAACGGTCGGTTTCGTGCTGGCCATGGACACGTTTGGCCCGATCACCGATAACGCCGGCGGCATTGTGGAAATGGCAAACGCTGAATCCGCGGTGCGCGCCGTGACCGACCGGCTCGACGCGGTAGGCAACACCACCAAGGCCTTGACCAAAGGGTACGCGGTGGGTTCCGCGGCCCTGGCGGCCTTTCTCCTTTTTTCCGCGTACCTGGAAGCGGCGGGATTGCAGTCCGTTGACCTGGCCAAACCCGCGGTCTTTGTCGGCGCGCTGGTGGGGGCGATGCTGATCTTTTTGTTTGCCAGCTTGGCGATTCGCGCCGTGGGCAAAGGCGCGGGGTACATCATCCAGGACGTGCGCGCCCAGTTCAAGGAAAATCCCGGGATCATGGCCGGTACCGCCACCCCCAACTACGCCCGCTGCGTGGATCTCGCCACCAAGGGAGCATTGAAGCAAATGGTGCTGCCGGGGTTGATCGCCGTGGCGGTTCCGACGGTCGTGGGACTGGTCTTGGGCAAGGAAGCCGTCGGCGCCACGCTGATGGTGGGAACGATCACGGGCATATTGCTGGCGCTGGTGTTAAACAACGGCGGCGGCGCCTGGGACAACGCGAAAAAGCACATCGAGGCGGGCGCGCTCGGCGGCAAGGGCTCCGACGCCCACCGGGCCGCCGTCGTCGGCGACACCGTCGGCGATCCATTCAAAGACACCGCCGGGCCGTCGCTCCACGTCCTGATTAAGTTGCTCTCCACCCTCACGCTGGTGCTCCTGCCGCTCTTTACCCTCGTGCAAAAGTAAAATTCCAAATCACCAATTCCAAATCGCAAACAAGTGCTACATCCGAAGCACCAAACTCCAAACATCCGGATATCCTGAATTCAATTTTCGTCCTTGGATATTGTTTTGGGATTTGGTGCTTGGAATTTGGAATTTTTCATCTGTGAAGGTCGCTGCAAAGAAACTCCCCCGCGGCCAAGCCGAACTCATCGTGGAATTGAGTCCGGAGGAATTTCAACCGTTTGCGCGGCAAGCGGCCGAAGAGATTTCCGCGGGCGCCAGTATTCCCGGTTTCCGTCCGGGCAAAGTGCCGTATGCCATGGTCAAGGAGCGCGTTGGCGAAGGCAAAATCTGGGATCTCGCCCTGGAGCCGGCGGTAAAAAAAACCTACGCCAGGGCGTTGCAAGAAGCGGGCATTACCTCCATGGGCGCGCCGAAAATTGACGTGCTGGCCCTGGCCCCGGGCAATCCGGTCAGCTATCGCGCCACGGTCAGCGTGGTGCCGGACGTCACGTTGCCGCCGTTGGAGCAGGTGCGGGTTTCCCGCCGCGCGATTGCCGTCAGCGACGCCGACGTCACGCAAATGCTGGAAGACCTGCGCCGGATCCGCCGCACCGAACGGCTGGTGGATCGGCCGGCCCAGCGCGCCGACAAAGTGGAAATTAAACTCCAGACGCTCCTGGAGGGCGTGCCCATGGAACAAGGCCAAACTGACCGCTTGCCCATCGTCTTGGGCGAAGGATGCTTTTTGCCGGCATTTGAGGAACAGATCATCGGCCTGCGCGCGAACCAAGAAAAAACCTTTTCGCTCAAGCTGCCCGACACCTACCACAACCGGATGGTGGCGGGAAAAGTCACTGAATTCCGCGTCAACATACTCGCGGTCTACGAGCTCACCCTACCCGCGCTGTCCGACGAATTTGCCCGCGGGTTGGGCAAGTTTTCCTCCCTGACGGACCTGCGGGCCAAAATCCGCGAGACGCTCGAGCGCGAGGCAAAGCAGCGCGAAGCCAACCGGCTGGAAAATGAAATCCTGGATCAGCTCATCGCCCAAAGCAAAATCTCGGACATCCCCGACCTGCTGGTGACCGGCGAAACCAAAACCATGCTCAACGAGCTGGAACGCCAAATCACCAACCAAGGGATCAACCCGGACGACTACCTGCGTCAACTCAAGAAAACCCGCGCCGACTTGTTGCTGGATTTCACGCCCCAAGCGCTCAAGCGCATCAAAAGCGCGTTACTGACCCGCGCCATCGCCCGCAAACAGCAGGTCACCGTCAGCGACGCCGAAGTTGACGCCGCCATCGCCAAGGAATTTGCCGCCTACGATCACGAGGCCGAGGCCCGCGTCAAAACCCAGGCACCCGACTTCCGCGCCCAAGTCAAAAACCTCCTCACCTCGCGGAAAGTGATGGAGTA
>CAYJVS010000073.1:3507-5221 GCA_964373635.1 uncultured Gammaproteobacteria bacterium | reverse complement strand
ACTGTCCTGGCCGTGTCAGCACACCATGAGTTTGCCATCGTACCGTCATCCGATGACCGGCGGGTCATCGGATGACGGTAGGACACTGGAATTTTATTAAGCAATATGTTACAAATGATGCGACCCTATGGCAAAAATTTTAGTCACGGGCGGGGCGGGGTTTATTGGGGCGCACGTGGCGCGTACACTTTTGGCGCGCGGCGACGAGGTGGTGGTCGTGGACAATTTCAATAACTATTACGATCCGCGGTTGAAAGAAGCGCGGGTCAAGCATCTGTTGGGTGAGTTTTCCCCGCCCGTGGTGCGTGCGGACATCAGCGACCATGCCGCGATGGCAGAAGTTTTTCAGCAGCACCGATTTGACAAAATCTGCCATCTGGCGGCGCAAGCCGGAGTGCGTTATTCCATGGAGAACCCGTATGCGTATGCGCAGACCAACGTCGTCGGCACGCTCAACCTGCTGGAACTGGTCCGGCAGCACGGCAATCCGCCGTTCATTTTTGCTTCATCTTCATCGGTCTACGGCCGAAACGAAAAAATCCCCTTTGCCGAGGACGACCCGGTCGAAAATCCAATCTCAATTTACGGCGCGACCAAACGGGCTGGCGAGCTGATGGCGTATACCTACCATCACCTGTATGGTGTGCCGTGCACCGGGTTGCGGTTTTTCACGGTCTACGGACCCTGGGGGCGGCCGGATATGGCGTACTTCGGCTTCACCCGCGATATTTTAGCGGGCAATATAATTAAGCTGTACAATCAGGGCCAGATGGCGCGAGACTTTACGTATATTGACGACATCGTGAGCGGGGTGGTTTCTGCCCTTGACCGGCCGTTCCCGTACGAACTGATTAACCTGGGCAACAGCCATCCGGTTTCGTTGACGGATTTCGTCCGTACGCTGGAGTCCGCGCTGGGGGTTAAGGCGAAAACCGAACTGGCGCCGATGCACAAAAGCGACTTTGTCCAAAACTACGCCGACGTCGGCAAAGCCAAGCGGCTCTTGCGGTGGGAGCCGCGAACGAAGTTTACCGACGGCATCCAAAAATTTGTTGCCTGGTACCGCGAATTTTATGGCGGACGGTAGGCGATAACGCCATGTTTCCCGCTAGTACAATAGTATATACTATTGTACTATACATTTTTAGACCGGATCGGTTAGCAGTATCTCATGGGGGAGAGACCAGCGAGGGGGCAGGGTAGTAGGGGGGGTACGAGGCTGGAAGATTGTGCCATGGATAATGAATTCCCTAGCCGCGGCAAGCCGCGAGGTATTCTTTGGGGTAGGGACCTTGGCAAAAGTGGTCATGGCGACCCCGCGGCCGCGGGGGAAGCAATCCCGTCTGCCGGGTTCGGCGAGATTGCGGAGCCTGTCCCGAGCGTGCGAGGGATCTTGGGCTCCTCGCAATGACCGAACGTGGGTTTTGCAGCGGTCCCGGTAATAAAAACCGCTTGGGCCAGGTGGCGGCGCAAGCGGTTTTGCTACCATGCTACGTAGCATGGTAGCAAAGGTTGGAGTAGTTTCCGTGGCTCAAAGGGCGGCGTTGATTTGGTCACGCAGGGCGATGGCGGCCGCGCGGGGGTCGGGGGCGAAGATGATGCCCGACGAGGAGTTGACCACGAACGGGCCGCCGCGCGCCGCCTGGACGGCGGCAACGACGTCCGCGCCTTGCTTGCCCACGCCGGGGATCAGCAGTGGCGCGTCGGGAAGGAT
>CAYJVS010000073.1:1185-3407 GCA_964373635.1 uncultured Gammaproteobacteria bacterium | reverse complement strand
AGAAACTCACCGTAGGAGTCCACGCCGAGGTACGGCCCGGCGGTGACGGCGTCCACCTTGAGGTGGGCAAACGCCATGCCGGCGTAGAAACGCGCGGTGTTGCCGATGTCCTCGCGCTTGCCGTCCAGGATGATGACGGCGTCCGGCGCGCTGACGCGGATGTAGGGGACGATCCACTCCAGGGCGGTCCAGCCCTTGGAACCCCAGCGCTCGAAGAACGCGACGTTGGGCTTGAACGCCGCGGCAGTGCCGTGGGTGGCTTCGATCACGTCCTTGCAGAACGTCTGGATGGCCTCGCCGGCCGCTTCCGCGTCCAGCACCTTGCCCTTGGTAGCGGGGATCTGCTCGGGATCAGGGTCGAGCCCGATGCAGACGTGGCCGCCGCTTTTGGCGATGGCCACCGACAGTAACTCTGCGAACGTTGGCATGGAGAACCTTTCTGCACCAGTGGTGCGGTGAACGTGGTGTGGTTGTGAACTCCTCCTACCCTTCTCTTACTATTAAGGGGAGGAACTAACCTACCCAACCTCCCCTTGCCCTAAGGGGATGAGCTGGGAGGAGTGGTTCGGATGGATGGGGCTACATCATTGAGATCCCCCTCCCCTTAATTCCCTCCCCACCTGCGCCGAGGCTACGGCGGGCCCCGTTAGAAAACGCGTGGTTTCATTCCCGCCCTACGACCGAACAACGCATCCCAGGATGAGAAAACGCAATTATGGGTGAAGCTTTCTAACGGGGCGGGCAGGCCACCAGGGGAGGGGAAATTTTTTACGGGTGCGTCAGTTGTGCCCAGTTGTCCTTGGGACGGATGGCCCGGGAACCTTGCTGGCAGAGCGGGCAAGCGGCGGGTTCCCAGACGTTGAATTCCGGTTGGATCAGAGAAACGATCGGGCGACCGTCGAGCTGGCCGCTGCCACCGCGGTTGGCAATGGCGCAGAGGTCGGGGAAGACCCGGCCCTGCTGCCGTTCCACCGCGGCGATGGTCTGTCTCGTGGTGCCGCCGGTGGTGAGGACATCCTCGCAGACGCGCACGTACGCGCCGGGATCCAGCGTAAAGCGTTGAAGCTCGAGTGTCCCCTTGCTTTCCGGTTCAGTGAAGCCAGCGCGGCAGCCAAGTTGTGACGCGAGTTCGTAGGCCGTGGGGATTCCTGCCGTACCCGCGCCGACCACCCACGTGGGCCGCGGGTACTTGAGCCGTCCCGCGAGCCGGCGGCAGGCCGACTCCAATGAGCTGGGGTAGCTGATGAGATGGTCGTACGGGTTGGTGACACTGGCCGCGCTCGGCAGCCAGGGGGAGACTTCATTGGCGTCCAACGCCACCACCGAATGTTCTCCGATGGTGGCGCAACCGCTGAGGTTGACGATCGCCGCGACTTCGGACCGAACGTCCATTCCTTGTGCCCGCAGCGCGGTGAGGGTTTGTTCGACGTCGCGGTTGTTGTTGAGGACGGTGGTGACAACCAGCGCGGTTTCACCGGCCGCCGCGTGGAAGCGCTTGAACGCGAGTGGCCGCTCAACCGCCGGACGTTCGGTGAATCCTGCCCGAGACTGAAGCCGCTTGGCGAGTTGGTAGGCGACCAGAATTGATCCGAAAGCCGATCCGACGACCCAGTCTGCCGCCGTGCGGAGGTGGACCGGTTCGATCAGCGCGTCGCAGACTCGTTGGAGGAGTTCCGGTCGGGAGATGATCTCGCTGCAGTTGCAGTAGCCGTCGGAGTGTTTGCCGCTGGCGAGGATCGCGTGCGGCCGGCGCATGCTGCCGTCATGGCGCCAGTACGCGCCGACCTGGGCGAAAGTTTCTTCCCATTGCCGCGTGTCCATGGTTTCCTCCTTGCTCTGGTGAGCGAAGTTGAAGTGGGTGAGTTGTCAAAGACCGGGCGTGACTTCCAGGTTCCTGTCGCATGGTAGCCGCCGGCAGGGAGGCTGTCAAGCGAACCGGCCGGGCGCGCGTTGAGCAAACCTGAACACTCCGCTATACTTGGGTGGTACGTCGTACCGTTTTTCCCTCATCAATATGAGCGACATGAAATTCATCCTCGCGGCCGTGTTCAGCGTCGTCGGCCTTCTGGTCGCGGGAGCGCCAGCGACGTTGGCCGCGCCGCGATTAGTCAAGTCAGCGGGGAGCCCAACGATTTACTTCGTGGATGACCAGGAAATACGCCACGCCTTTCCCGATGCGCGAACGTATCGGAGCTGGTATGGGGAAGATTACCGCGGCGTGG
>CAYJVS010000073.1:0-1085 GCA_964373635.1 uncultured Gammaproteobacteria bacterium | reverse complement strand
ATCGTCTACCAAATCAAGGGCCAGCCGACGTGGTATTGGAAGCACGGGGTGTTGCTTCGACCGTTTGCGCGGTGGGAGGACGTTGCTGCCAACGGGTACACCAAAGCGGACGTGGTCGTTGGGGAACGGGTCCTGCCGACGCGCGCGAAAAAAATTTCCGGCTTCAGTCCTGAAGTGAGCAACCCGATGGCGTCACCTTATGTCACCACGCAAGACTGCCGAGTCAATCCGCTCCGGGTGGCGCTCCTATTGGTGCAACGGGGGGAGATGGAGAGCACGATGGTCGCGGCGTTGCAGACCGTGGCGCAGCGTCTTCCGGATGCGTTTGCCTGGGCAACGCGCGACCTGGGAACGCTTGACGTCAGCGCTACCCAGGTGATGGAAGACGACGGGCTTTTGTCGCGCGCGACCGACGAGGGCGGCCGCAAGCTCACCGAGGAAGTTCCGCTGACGTGGTACGACTCGCACGCGGACGAGTACGATTTTTTGGTGCTGTTTTCTAATTTCACCGTGCAGCAGGAACTGCCCAACCACGAAGCGCGCCACGTCCTGGTGACCAACGCCGTCTCGGGGTTGGGGTTGCCGCTCTTGAACGCCGCGGAGCGTTTCGGCAGCCGCGGCAAGCTCAAGGGGATTATCGTGGTGGGCGACCTGGGACGGTACGACTTGACTAACGCCACCGACCAGCTTCGCTTGGACAATTTGCTTTTGCACGAGTTGGGACATCAGTGGAGCGGGGCGGCGAAATTCCGCGATGGCACGGGCGACTCCGTGGCGCTGTTGCGCGAGGATCAGATTCATTGGAGTTACTACGACGGGTTTGTTTCGCCGCTGGGTGGTTCGGGCTGGCAGGCTCATGGCGACGGGACCTTTACCTCGCGACTGTCACAGGAGCCCAGCTTGGTGCGCCGTCCGTACGCGGACCTGGATTTGTACCTGATGGGACTCTTGCCGGCGCAGGTGATTCAGCCGTTTTTCTACCTGGAGCCGTCGTTTCCCGGAGTGCAAGGCAACACTATCCGCGGCGTGCAAAAAACCGTCACGGTGGAACAGATTATCGCGGCCAACGGCAAACGGCGGTGCGA
>CAYJVS010000072.1:0-5251 GCA_964373635.1 uncultured Gammaproteobacteria bacterium | reverse complement strand
CAAGAATCAGAAAGCAAGAATCAAAGGTTACGGCACTCCGATCACTTAATTCTTAATTCTTGATTCTTCCTTCGTAACGATCACCCCCCACTCCCCGCCTTTGAGGCCGGCCGCATTGGCCTCGTCGGTGTCAAGGTGAAGGCGGAAGCGAAAACTCGGGTGCACCCGAACGACGACCCGGTGGAAGGTCACGGCCCGGGTGCCGAACGTCCGTACGGAAACGAGTTGCCCCGCCCGCAGGCCCAGCCGCTTGGCCGTGGCCGGATCGCAGTGGAGATGCCGTTGCGCCACGATCACGGCAGACCTACGGACGCTGCCGCGCGGTCCGGTCAAACGACAAGGAACTCGCCGCGCCGACGGATTGCCAAAGTGAGTTACCGGCGGCCTCACCCGCAAGGCTCGCGCTTGCGTCAAAGAAATCTCCACTTGCGTGCGCGGGCGTTCAGGGCCGACGATGCGCAGCGTGAGCGCGCCATTCCCGATGTGGGCCAGCACCGTTTCCTTGGCCGCGTACTGCCCGCGCTGGGAAATTGGCCGCAGTTTCCGCGGCCGGTAGCCGCGTCCGTACAGCGCCGCCAAGTCCCGCCGGCTCAGATGGCAATGCCGCGCCGAAACTTCCACTCGCACGCGACTGTCCATAGAGCATCATCAGCTTTTCGACCGGCGCTTGAGTTGCGCCACCAACTCGCCCCGGCTCAAAATTCCGGCTTGGGCGCCGACCCGGGTCAAAACACTTGCCGCGTTCAATGCCCCCCACCGCAACGCCTCGGTCACGTCCCCCTTGCTCACGACCAACCCGGCGACAAACGCCGCCCCAAACGCGTCGCCCACGCCGGTGGTATCCGCCACCTTGCGGCGGATCGCGGGCTGCCGGAACACCTTGCCATCCGCCAGCGCGTGGGCCCCCCGCGGCCCGTCGGTAATGACCACCATCTTGGGACCCCAATCGCTCAAGATGTTCAGCAGGTACAGCGGCTTATTCAAAAAGCTCGGATTGCGCTTGCCGAGGGTTAAGCCGGAGAGCGCCAGTTCAATCGCCTCATCCTTGTTGACCTGAAGCACCGTGGTCTGGCGCAAAAAACGCTCCAGCGCCCGGCGGCCGGCCGCCAGTTGCTGGGACCCCGGGTTCCACGCCACCTTCGCGCCAACACGCGCCGCGGCCCAAAAAATCTGCTTGAGATTCACCAGCCACCCGTCGCCGCCTAGTCCGGTCAGGTACACCCAGCGCGGCCGCTGGCGCTGAATGGTTGCCGCCGTGACGCGCAAACCGTCCGCCGCGCCATGGTAGTGAAACACCACGTGGTCGTGCTCGCCGCGGCTGGACGCGATGATGAACGACAGCGCGGTTGAACGCTTCGGGTCGCGTTGGATATGGTCGGTTGCCACTCCCTGACACTCGAGATCGCGGCGCAGATGTTCGCCTTCCGCATCGGCGCCGACGCGGCTGATGACCGAGGTGCGGAATCCCAGCCGCTGGAAACTCGCCGCGGCGTTGCCAGCGCCGCCGCCCGCGCCAAAAAACGCCCGCGTCACCGCCACCTTGGCGCCGTATTCAAACCCAATCACCCGTTGCACCGTGACGTTGCCCGGGGTTTTGAACACCTGACCTTGGCTGGTGAACAGCGTGAGGTCACGCACCACCGAACCGACGGTGAGAATATCGCAGGTCGGAGGCATACGACGTGAGGAAAATCCCAAATTCCAAGCACCAAATTCCAAATAATACCCAAGGTCCAAAATTCAAACAAAATAGTTTTGGGATTTGGGATTTGGAATTTTATGCTACCGGCAGACTAAAGCTGAAGGTCGAACCTTTACCCGGGACGCTTTGGCACCAGATGTCGCCTTGGTGCAGCTCCACGATCGCGCGCGCGATGTAGAGCCCAAGCCCGGTGCCTTCCACGCGCAGCTTGAGCGCGGCGCGCGTGCGGAAAAATTTGGTAAAGACATTGCCGAGTTGGGCCGGCGCGATCCCAATGCCGGTGTCGGTCACGGAAACCACCACGTAGCCGCGCGGCGCGTCAACGTGCGCGGCGGCGATCTGGCGCTGCCGCAGGTAGCGTTGAAACGCCGCCAGGGAATACGTCCGCAGCGCCAACGTGATCCGCCCGCCCGCCGGCGTGTACTTGACGGCGTTGCTGAGCAAATTCGTGACCACTTGCCTCAGCCGCGCGGGATCCGCCAGCGCGCGCGGCAAGCCGCGGCGCGGCGGCAGACGCAGCGTGAGCGACCTGGCATTGGCGGCGGGCTGAAAACTCCGCCCCACGTCCCTGACGACTGCCGCGGCATCGGTCGCTTGCGGCGTGACCGTAAACTTTCCTTCTTCAAGCTTGGAGAGGTTCAACAGGTCGCGCACCAGCGTCAGCAACCGCTCGTTATGCCGATAGACTTGATCCAACAGCCGCCGTTGCTCAACATTCAAACTCCCGATGATTTCGCGGCGCAAAAGTTCCAGACTCCACTTGGAAACCCCCAGCGGCGCGTTGAGCTCATGGACGGTGATGGTCACAAACTCGCGTTCGCGCCGGAGGCGCGCTTCCATGCCCGCCCGGCTCAAGGTCTTGGACTCACTCGGCGCGATCACCGTCAACCACCCGCTGATCACGTCTTGCTGGTGCAGGGGGATGAGCCGGATCTCGTAGGCGCCGATGCGGGATTCGCCCGGCAGCCGGAGGCGCACGGTCAAGACTTCTTCGCCGTTCGGCCGGCGCCGCAGCAGTTGCTCAAGCGCCCGCGCCCGCACCAGGTCGGTGAGCGCATGGCCGCGGACGGTTTCGCCCATCAAGCCGAACAGTCGGACGGCGGCCGGATTGGCGTGCACCAGGCGAAAAGCCGGATCCGTCACCGCCACGGCTTCACTCACGACGGCAACAAAACGCAGGACCGCCGCGCTGACCACGAACGGAAAACTCGCGGCGGCGGAGGCCAGACGCCCGGCGTTTCGCACCGGCAAGGTCACGGTAAACGTCGTCCCCCGCCGATACCGGCTGCGAAACCGGATCGTCCCGCCCATCGCCCACACGTAGTGCTGCGCGATGTACAGTTCAACCCCGAGCCCTTCCGTTTGGGAATGAATCGCGTTTTCGGTCCGGAAAAATTTGGTAAAAATGTTTTTCTGCTGGCGCAACGGAATCCCCATGCCGCGATCCTGCACCATCAGCTCAACGCGATCGCCCACGCGGCGCGCCCGAACGGTGACGCGGCCTTCGCGGCGCCCGTAGCGAACGGCGTTATCCACCAAAATCTGCATCACCTCCCGCAACTTCAAGGCATCGGTGGTGAGCGGGGACAAGCGCGGCGGCAGGGCGACGCGCACGCGGCAGTTGTACGCGCGCGCCAGCATCGCGGAATCTTTCACCACGCGGCCAATCAGCGCGGCCAGATTCACCGCGGTGGGCGTAATCGCCACATCACCCGCTTCAATCCGGCTGATGCGCAACAGGTCGCCCACGATCCGCGCCATAAACGCATTCTGCTGGTACGCGCGTTCAAGGTACTCGCGCTGCTGCCGCGTCAGCCGGCCGCTGCGGCCGGACAAGACCATATCCAACGCCCAGCGGATGGCGGAAATCGGCGTGCGCAGCTGATGGCTGGCAACGGTGGCGAAATCGGAACGTATGCGCTCTTGGCTGGCGCTGACCGGGGGAATTTTGGCGGAGGTTTGCAACCGCGTCATACCGGGGAGGCTCATCCGCCGCCTAAGATGCGGAGCTGGTGACTTAAGCGTTCCAGGAAATGGAGTTTCGTCATGAGCAGCGCGATGACGAAGGAAATCACCGCCAGGCTCTGGAAAATCAGGTCGGGGCGTTGAATCCGAATCCGGATGAAAATGTTGAGCACCAGCGCCAAGATCAAAAATACCGCCGTGGCGCTCAGGAAGAAGTTCATGAAGGTCAACGCGGTTTCGACCAGGGGGTCCAAGCGCGAGGGAGCCGCGACGACCAAAATCGGTTCCGCCGGAGCGCCCCCAAACCCGGACGGTTCGGAAGTTTGCCCGCCGATGACGCGGGGAATCTCGCGTGATCCCGCGGGTGCCCGCGGCTCCGCCACGGGCGCCCGCAACTCCCTGGCGCCGCCGGCGACGACCGCGGCCGTGGGGGCAGGACTGCCGGCGGTTCCCGGCGGTGGACTGACGGCCGGCGGCCGCGGTTCGGTGGCATCGGGAGCAACCGACGGCACTGACCGCGGCGATGCGGTCGGTAGCACATTGGTCTCGCCGCGGAGCGCCGTGGTCTTGGTAACCGCGTCTCTCCGCGTGCCAAAAAATTGGACCAAAAGTTCCGTCACACGGCCGCCCATCTCGCCGCTGATCACCGCCACGCCGATGTCTTGGTAACGGTTGTTCAAAATGTTGGCGCGGTGGGAGGGGCTGGTCATAAATGCCTCGTGAATGGCATCGGCGGCCACAAAATCAATCGCCAAATTTTCACCGGCGTAGATGTAGTCGTAACGGCCGCGGTCAATCCAGCTCCAGGGTTTTTTGCCGTCGGGGCTGTCGTGCGCGAAGTACCCCCGCGTGATCATGTCGTCCGCTTTGGCGCGCGCGCTGGCCGTCAACACCGGATCCACGGCCAGGGCAGGCAGTCCCGCCCGCACGCGGGCGCGATTGGTCAGCGCCACAATTTCCCGCGCCACGATCTGCGCCAAGCGCGCCGGGGTGGGCGAATACAGAAAGAGCGCGCCGCTCACCGCCGCTTTGACCAGCAGGGCGGCAACGGCGTACACGGCCAAACTCTTGGGCCGCAGGGCGCCCGGCCGATGGTCATTGCCGTGGTGCGGAATGAAAAAGTCCCGTGCCAGCTCCCGCACGTCATGCGCAAACTCGCGCCACGATTCCCGCCCGCTGGACACCTCGCGCACCTCGCGCCAGCCGCCCTGGGCGAAGGTTACGACTTTGCCATGCGCCGGAGGCCGCGCGGATCGAACCCGCCGCCATCGCCACCGCAACCACCCGAGCACCCCAATCAACGCTTGCGCCAGGGTCAGCCCAACCCCAACCAGACGCGGCCAGCCGGAGCGTTTGTGCGGACGTGGGGACAGCATGATCTTGCTGCCAGCATATCATACTTTTTGGCCGGGCGAAATGCGCTTCAGGCTAAAAAAACGCCTCCACCAGAGACGTCATTCGCGGCCGGAATCGTCTCCTGCCGCGCGACCGCCACGACGCGGACAAACTTGCGCCGGTGCACAACCTAGCGGGACCGCTGCAAAACTCCATTTCTGCTGCGATTTCCAAATTTCGGCTGCAACA